>JBDHQY010000331.1:0-3817 GCA_039807315.1 Steroidobacter sp.
CCTTCGTCAACGCCGCCGTCAGCGTCGTCTTACCGTGATCCACGTGACCAATCGTGCCTACGTTTACGTGCGGCTTGGTTCGCTCAAACTTCTCTTTGGCCACAGCGGCAATCCTCTGAAAATTTCTACAATTCGTGCGTTGAACAATCCGGACCGCCTATCAGCTTCGCGAGCAGCGGCGGCCGCTCAATCAAGTATCGTGACCGTGCTCAGGTCTTCTTCATGATGGCGCCGGCGACGTTCGCCGGCACTTCCATGTACTTCGCGAACTCCATGGTATAGGTCGCGCGACCCTGGCTCATCGAGCGCATCGAGGTCGAGTACTGGAACATCTCGGCCAGCGGCACCTCGGCGGTGACCACCTTGCCGGAGATCGAGTCTTCCATGCCGATGATCTGCCCGCGGCGCCGGTTGAGGTCGCCGACGATGTCGCCGTAGTAATCCTCCGGCGTCACCACCTCGACCTTCATGATGGGCTCGAGGATGACCGGCTTGGCCTTGGCCATGGCTTCCTTGAACGCCATGCTGCCGGCGATCTTGAACGCCATTTCGTTCGAGTCGACATCGTGGTACGAACCGTCGAACAGCGTGACCTTCACGTCGACCACCGGGTAGCCGGCCAGGATGCCGTTCTCGGTGGCTTCCTTGATGCCCTTGTCCACCGCCGGGATGTATTCCTTCGGCACCACGCCACCGACGATGGCATTGACGAACTCGTAGCCCTTGCCCGGCTCGCTCGGCTCGAGCGTGATCCAGACGTGGCCGTACTGGCCGCGACCGCCGGACTGACGCACGAACTTGCCTTCCTGCTCGACCTTGGCGCGGATGGTTTCGCGGTAGGCCACCATCGGCTTGCCGACGTTGGCCTCGACCTTGAACTCGCGCTTCATGCGGTCGACGATGATTTCCAGGTGCAGCTCGCCCATGCCGGCGATGATGGTCTGACCGGACTCCGGGTCGCTCGACAGACGGAACGACGGGTCTTCCTTCGCCAGACGCTGCAGCGCCAGACCCATCTTCTCCTGGTCGGCCTTGGTCTTGGGCTCCACCGCCACGGAAATGACCGGCTCGGGAAAATCCATCTTTTCCAGCTGAATGACGGCTTCCGGGTCGCACAGCGTGTCGCCGGTCATGACGTCCTTCAGGCCCACCGCGGCGGCGATGTCGCCGGCGCGCACTTCCTTGATCTCGCTACGCTCGCTGGCGTGCATCTGCAGCAGACGGCCGATGCGCTCACGCTTGTCCTTGCTCGCATTGGCGACGGTATCGCCCGAATTCAGCACGCCGGAGTAGACGCGGAAGAAGGTCAGGTTGCCGACGAACGGATCGTTGAGGATCTTGAACGCCAGGGCCGCGAACTTCTCGTCGTCGCTGGCCTTGCGCGTGGCTTCGCCACCGTCCGGCAGCGTGCCGCGCACCGGCGGCATTTCCACCGGCGACGGCATGTACTCGACCACGGCGTCGAGCATGGCCTGCACACCCTTGTTCTTGAAGGCCGAGCCACACACGCACACCACGATCTCGTTGCGGATCGAACGCTCGCGCAGACCCTTGCGGATTTCCGCCTCGGTCAGATCGCCTTCTTCCAGGTACTTGTTGAGCAGCTGCTCGTTACCTTCGGCAGCCGCCTCGACCATCTTGGCGCGCCACTCCTGACACTGCTCGAGCATGTTGGCCGGAATGTCGCGGTACTCGAACTTGGTGCCCTGGGTCGCCGGATCCCACCAGATCTCCTTCATGCGGATCAGATCGACCACGCCCTCGAAGGTGTCTTCCGCGCCGATCGGCAGCTGGATCGGCACCGGCACGCCGCGCAGGCGCGTCTTGATCTGATCGACGCAGCGCAGGAAATTGGCACCGGCGCGATCCATCTTGTTGACGAACGCGATGCGCGGCACCTTGTACTTGTTCATTTGGCGCCAGACCGTTTCGGACTGCGGCTGCACGCCGGCAACGGCGCAGAACACCGCCACGGCACTGTCCAGCACGCGCAGGCTGCGCTCGACTTCGATGGTGAAATCGACGTGCCCCGGGGTGTCGATGATGTTGATCCGGTGCTCCGGGAAACCGCCTTCCATGCCCTTCCAGAAGCAGGTGGTGGCCGCCGACATGATGGTGATGCCACGTTCCTGTTCCTGCTCCATGAAATCCATGGTCGCAGCACCGTCGTGCACTTCGCCGAGCTTGTGCGAAACGCCGGTGTAGAAAAGGATGCGTTCGGTCGTCGTGGTCTTGCCGGCGTCGATGTGCGCCGAGATGCCGATGTTCCGGTAACGCTCGATGGGAGTAGTACGTGGCACGGTAGTCTCTCTGAAATTCCTGTTGCCTTCAGCTCAGGCCCGGACGAATCGCTGTCCGGACCGGGCCGGCTGGCGTAGACCTCACGCGATATCGCGCGAGACTGCTTTACCAGCGGTAGTGCGCGAAGGCCTTGTTGGCATCCGCCATGCGATGCACGTCTTCGCGCTTGCGCACGGCGGCACCACGATTCTCGGCGGCATCCAGCAGCTCGGCGGCGAGGCGCTGCGACATGGATTTTTCGCTGCGGGCCAGCGCGGCTTCGATGACCCAGCGCATCGCCAGTGTCTGGCGGCGGGCGGCACGCACTTCGACCGGCACCTGATAGGTGGCACCGCCGACGCGGCGGCTCTTCACTTCCACCGTCGGCTTGACGTTGTCCAGCGCCTGCGCCAGCAGCTCGATCGACTGCTCGGCGGCCTTGCCGGTCTTCTCGGTGATGCGGTCGACCGCATCGTAGACGATGTTTTCAGCCACCGACTTCTTGCCGGAGTCCATCACCATGTTGACGAACTTGGCCAGCAGCAGACTGTTGAACCGGGGGTCCGGAAGGATGGTACGGGTCGGGGCCGAGGCTCTGCGGGACATAGGATTACCAGTAAGTAGAGTGCTAGCGAGGGGCGACGAAGCTCAGGGTCACTTCTTGGGGCGCTTGGCGCCGTACTTGGAGCGACCCTGGCGACGCTCGGTGACGCCCGCGCAGTCGAGGGTGCCGCGCACCGTGTGGTAACGCACACCGGGCAGGTCCTTCACACGGCCGCCGCGGATCAGCACCACCGAGTGCTCCTGCAGGTTGTGGCCTTCGCCGCCGATGTAGCTGATGACTTCGAAGCCGTTGGTCAACCGGACCTTAGCCACTTTGCGCAGCGCGGAGTTCGGCTTCTTCGGCGTCGTGGTGTAGACGCGCGTGCAGACACCGCGCTTCTGCGGACAAGCTGCCAGCGCCGGCACCTTGGTCTTGTAGTTGGGCGAGGTCCGCGATTTGCGAACGAGCTGACTGACAGTGGCCATAACGTAATGATTCCTTGAAGAAACACGAGGCCGCCTAAGCAGGCGGCCTGGTGAAAATTTGCGCGATTGGCGGGCGGGGAGTTACGGACGCCGGCCAATCAAAGGCGCGGGATTGTAGGAACGCGACTCCGCAGTGTCAACTTGGGCAGCAATCGCGCTCGATCCAGGCGGGTGGCGGGATTCGGCTGGCAAGCGCAGGCCCGGGCACTTGCCCCGG
The DNA here is from genome assembly GCA_039807315.1 of Steroidobacter sp. Taxonomy (GTDB): domain Bacteria; phylum Pseudomonadota; class Gammaproteobacteria; order Steroidobacterales; family Steroidobacteraceae; genus Steroidobacter. The sequence goes on from JBDHQY010000331.1 coordinate 3,527, forward strand.
GCTCGCAATACGCCAACCGTCCCGCTCATTCGCCCCGATTCCTTACTGCGCTGCCGCATCGGCCTCGTCGGACACCGACTCCTCGGCATCCGTGCCGCCGCCGCCCATGTCCATGAAACCACGGCCGGTGCCGATGTCGGCACGACGCCGGCGGCGCTGATGGTAGAACGAGCCGGTGCCGGCCGGGATCAGCCGGCCGACGATGACGTTCTCCTTCAGGCCGCGCAGGTCGTCCTTCAGGCCGCGAACCGCCGCTTCCGTGAGCACCCGGGTGGTCTCCTGGAAGGAGGC
>JBDHQY010000332.1:0-3793 GCA_039807315.1 Steroidobacter sp.
TGGTCATCTCGCGTCACCAGGGCCTGCTCGGCAATCTGGGCAGCGAGCTCGAGCTCGCGCAGGCCGTTCGTCACATCGGCATCCGCAAGCTGCGGCAACTGGTCGATTTCCAGGGCGGCGAGCCCGTGCTCACCGCGGACGCTGCCGTGGACTTGGCCGCGATTCCGGACAACGTGCTCGACGTCTACAAGGCGTTCCGCAAGCCATTGAGCTTCACGCCGCAGCAGATCGTGAGCGCGTATCGCAACGACCCGTCGTCCTACGCGCGGCTGGCGCGGCTCGACACAGACGACGGCTCACTGCTCGAGGCGCGGCGGGGCATCGGCAGCAACAACTGGGTGATCCACGGATCGCGCACGCAGAGCACGTTCCCGGTGATGGCGAACGATCCGCATCGCGCGGTCACGGCTCCATCGCTGCGCTACTGGGCACACCTGGTGGCGCCGGGGTGGAACGTCATCGGCGCCGGCGAGCCGGTCCTGCCTGGGATTTCGATAGGCCACAACGAGCATGGCGCCTGGGGCCTCACGATCTTCGGCAATGACGGCGAAGATCTGTACGTCTACGAGACGAATCCCGCGAATCCCGACGAGTATCGCTACCGTGGCCGCTGGGAACCGATGCGCGTGATCGAGGACAACATTCCCGTGCGCGGCGAGGCGCCGGTGGCGGTGCAGTACAAGTACACGCGCCATGGCCCGGTGCTTTTCGAGGACAAGGCGCGACACAAGGCCTACGCGCTGCGCGCGGCATGGATGGAAGAAGGCGGAGCACCTTATCTCGCAAGCCTGCGCATGAATCAGGCGCGCACCTGGGAGGAGTTTCGCGAAGCCTGCACGTTCAACCACATCCCTTCCGAAAGCATGGTGTGGGCGGACCGCAAGGGAAACATCGGTTTCCAGGCGACGGGCATCCAGCCGCTGCGGCCCAACTGGAGCGGCCTGCTGCCGGTGCCCGGCGACGGTCGTTACGAATGGCAGGGTTATCTGCCCATCGCCTCGCTGCCCAGCGAGCTGAACCCCACGGCCGGCTTCAAGGTGACGGCGAACAACTACCTCATGCCGCCCGGCTATCGCTTCCCCGCCGCGATGCACTTCGAGTGGGCGGACCCGTTCCGTGCGAACCGCATCGCGGAGGTGCTCGGCTCGGGGCGCCTGTTCAGCGTGGCCGAAGTGATGCGCCTGCAGAACGACGAGCTGTCGCTACCGGCGCGCGCGCTGGTGCCGATGCTTGCGGGGCTCACGTTCGAGGAAAGGCCACCAGCCTCGACGGGCGCGAATGTAGCTACCGGTACAGGAGCCGCCGCGTCGGCCGTATTGCAGGCACGAGATCGCCTGCTGGCCTGGGATTTCACGCTGGGCAAGGATTCCGTGGCCGCGGGCATCTACGAGCAGTGGCAGCGGCGCCTGCTCGCGAATTTCCGCGATGTGATCCTCACAGACAAGACATCGCGGGCGCTCGGCATTCAACCTTCACTGAAGCGCGCCATCGACATACTGGCTTCGCCCGGCGGCGAGTTCGGTGCGGACCCTGTCGCGGGCCGCGATGCATTGCTGCTGCGGAGTCTGGAGGAGGCGGTGGCCGAGCTCACCCGCCGTTTCGGCGCGGATCCGGCAGGCTGGAAGTACGGCCAACCCGCATACCATCATTCGTTGATAACGCATCCGCTTTCGGCGGCAGTGAACGATGCGACCCGCGCGCAATTCGACGTGGGTCCCGCGCCGCGCGGTGGCGACGGCTACACGGTAAGCGCCACCGGCAGCGATGATCGCCAGCTCTCCGGCGGCTCGTTCAAGATCATCGTGGACACAGAGAACTGGGACCACGCAGTAGGGCAGAACACGCCGGGCCAGTCCGGCGACCCGGCAAGCCCGCACTATCGCGATCTGTTCGGGCTGTGGGCACAGGGCAAATATTTTCCCGTCGCGTATTCGCGGGAAAAAGTGGAATCCGTTGCGGAGGAGCGGTTGCGGCTCGAGCCGTGACGACGGGCGGTCGATCGAGAGTTCCGTCCTGAACCCTTCAGCCAGCCCGCTTCCTCGATCCTGCTCGCAAATCGGCCGCATCCGGCGCCCGCTGATCTGCGTCTTGATCCGCATGGGCCTGGGCCTCGCCCGCTGAAGCGGAATGCCGAGCTGACGCGTTCGCGTCGGCGGTGAGCAGCGCCGCCCGCGGGGGTCTTGGCATCCTTCGACGTCGGGTGGCTCATGGCCTCCAAGGAGCCGCATCGCCGGGAGCGTTGTCGGGAAAATGCCTTCGCGTCGTGGGTCCATGAGGGCCTTCGGATGACGGGGGCACGCTCTGGCCCCTCACCGAGCAGCAGATCTGAGGGAAAAGTACGGTCCTGTTGCGGTGAATTTCTTACTATGATCTTCCCAGTTCGTCATTCCGGCTCGGTGACGACAGGTTAAAATTAGAGTTTCCTGAACAAAAACAATCAGTTCATCTGGAATTCAAGTCAATCATGCAGGCCAAGATCGTTGACAAGAAGAACGGCGCGAGCCGTTCGCGGGATATCGAGAACCTGGCGCTGGACCGCCCCTCCATCGTGTTCCTGAAGCTCGCCCCTGAGAGCGTGGCCCGCTATGAGCGGCGTGGCGACGATCTGGTGCTGGTGCTGAAGGACGGTCAGGAAATCGTCGTTCATGACTTCTACGTCCAGTATCAGAGTGCCGAACCCGCCGAATCTGCACCCACTGCCGAAGCTGCGGTGGGCGATGGGCCTTCGGCCGGGAACGATCGCAACGATCTGGTGCTGATCGACGACAACGATGTTGCCTGGTGGGGCCAGTACACCTCGCCGTGGTCCGAATTCCATTTCACCGAAATCGAATGGGGTGGCGGTGCATTGGTGCCGTGGTGGCCCTGGCTGCTGGGAGCGCTTGGCGTGGCGGGTCTGGCCGCGCTTGCTGCCGACGGTCACCGTGGCCATCACAATGGTGTGCCCGTGGCCAACGACGACACGGCCAGCGGCAGCGAGGACGGTGGGCCCGTTAGCGGCAACGTGCTGACGAACGACACGGATGCCGACGGCAATACGCTGAAAGTCACCCAATTCACCGTCAACGGCGCGACCTACAACGCGGGCAATACCGCGACGATCGCGGGCGTGGGCACGTTGGTCATCAACAGCGACGGCAGCTACACTTTCACCCCGGCCGAAAACTTCAATGGCAACGTACCTGTTGCGACCTACACCGTCGACGACGGCAAAGGCGGCACCGATCCGGCCGAGCTGCGCATCACCATCACGCCGGTGCCGGATCTGACGGCTGCCGACGATACGGCCACCACGGATGAAGACACGCCGGTGAACGGCACGGTGGCCAGCAACGACAGCACCACCAGCGGCGGCGAGCTGACCTACACACTGGCCGGCAACCCGGGCCACGGCTCGGTGACACTCAACCCCGACGGCACGTACACCTACACGCCGAATCCCGACTTCAACGGCATCGACATCTTCACCTACACGGTGACCGATCCAAATTCGGGCGAGAGTTTGACCCGGACCGTGACCATCACGGTCAATCCGACCAACGATCCGCCAGCGGCGGGTGGTCCGATTGCCGACCAGAACAACGCCGACGCCGACGGCAGCATCAGCGTGGACGTATCGGGCAATTTCACCGACGTGGACGGTGACACGCTGAGCTATGGCGCAAGCGGTTTTCCGCCGGGCCTGACGATCGATCCGAACACCGGCGTGATCAGCGGCACCATCGATCACTCGGCCAGCCAGGGCGGCCCGAACTCGAATGGCGAGTACACGGTGACCGTGACGGCCACCGAC
>JBDHQY010000333.1:0-3773 GCA_039807315.1 Steroidobacter sp.
GTGCGACCTTGTCCAGAAGCACGCCGCCCTGGTACGCCTGTTCGGCGATCTCGGCCATGGCGAAGTTCCGCGGCGAGTGACAAGCGCTGCAATGTCCGAGTCCTTCGACGAGATAGGCTCCGCGATTCCACTCTGCCTCCTTGGACGGATCCATTGCGAAGCGCCCTGGCTTGAAGAACAGCGCGTTCCAAATTCGCATCGGCCAGCGTATCCGGAACGCCAGATCGTTGCGCGGTGGTGTGTACTCGACCGGTGGCAGCGTGCGCAGGAAGGCGTAGATATCGTTCACGTCGGCCTCCGAGAGCCGGGTGTACGAGGTGTAGGGGAAAGCGGGGAACAGCGGGCTGCCGTCGGCAGCGATGCCTTCGTGCATGGCGCGGCGGAAATCCTGCGCGCTCCAGTCGCCGAGGCCAGTCAGTTTGTCCGGCGTAATATTGCTCGAGTAGAGCGAGCCAAACGGCGTTTCGAACGCAACCCCGCCCGTATAGGGGATGCCACCTTCGCGGGTATGGCAACTGAAGCAGTTGCCGGTGGCCGCAAGATAGCTGCCGCGTTCTACTGCGGACACTGCCGATATTGCCGGCACGTCGGAATCATCACCGGCTTCCGCTCCCGTATTGCTCGTGAGCGCCGCAAGCCATACCAGTGTGGTCAGCACGCATGCCATTACTCGGCCTATCGTTGTCCGATTCATTGGGCTCATTGCTCTGGCGAAATTCAGACGGGTCATCGTTATCGTTCGACTTGCCGATTGTTTTGCTGCCTGTCTAGCACCCGGACCGATCGCAACACAAGCAGGTACGGGAAAACACAAGAAGAAGCTTTATCTGGCCGATGTTGTTCTGGACACGTTGCTACGTCGACGGTCTGTACGCGTGACTCGAATCGCGCATTTGAAGTTTCGGCAGCGCTGCGATACGGGATCGACGGACCAAACACCGACCTGATTTCGCCCCAGGTCGCGCCGTTCGGCGGCATCGAGCAATCGGGTTCGGAAGCCAAGGTCCGAGCTACGGGATATCGGGCTACAGCGAGTTCGAGGGCATCGCCGCCTGAAGTCGCGACGAGCGCGTATGGATCGATTGGACAGTCAGCGATGTGATGGAGGATTTTCGCAGTGGAGACGTTTCGTCCAGAGCCGACGCGGTCGAAGGCGGCCCGGCGGGTCAACGCCGTGCTGGCGGACATGGTTCATCGTAAGACGCTGAAGGAAGTGCAGTTCGGGAGTATTCGTGTCGGGCGCGTGGTGCATCGGATACGCTGGCATCACGACCGCGTGTATCGATTCGCACTGGATCTGGACGCGAAAGCCGTGGCATTGACGTCGTTTCTGCCGGCTCGATTGCCGCCGCAGCTCCTGCGCGATCTGCAGTCCTTTCTGCGGATGTTGATGGCGCAGGGTGCGATCGGGTCCGGTGACGTGAGGGTCTTTGCCCGGCATGGATCGCTCACCCTGGCCATTGTCGTCCACGGGGATGCTTACGAGCATTGCACGGAGCAGCTGCTCCGCCTCGGGGATCGAATCCTGAGGGAGTTCCTCGATCAGCCCGCCTATCGTCAATACCGCATCGAACGTCTGTGCTGGGCTTGCCCGGATGAGCGCCGTTGACGAACTGGTTGTTGTCGTTTTATGGGGAAGCGGGCAGTGGGATCATTCTCTGCTCGCAGAAACCTACACGATTCCGATGAGAGGAACTGACATCGCCGTCGAGGTTCGGCAATCCGGCCGGAGGCACAGCGATCTCCGGCATCAAGTGCACCGACTACGTTAAATTGGCAACCGGGGCTTTGTTCTCGGTGAGTCATTGCTCGATTTCCGGCTCGACGAGTTGACGGTAATCGACTTACACGAGTACAAACACCGGACCTCTCAATGCAGCCAGGGAGTGCGCCAGGTGCGGTTCAGGTTGAATTTTTCGGCAGTCTTGCTGGGCTGCATCGGGCTCATTCCTGTGGTTCGTGCGGCGGCGGAATCCGCAGCGTCGGCCACGCCGGCCGTCCTGCCGGTGGAATACTTCACGCGTTACGATCAGCTTGGCTCTCTCGAGCTGTCGCCGAACGGGGAGTTCGTCGCCGCCTCGGTCGGTCAGTCGGGCCAGTATTCGCTGGTGATCTTCAGCGTGAAAGACAAAAAGATCGTCAGTGGCCTACGCATGCCGGACCGCATAACGGTGGAGGAATTTCACTGGGTATCCGATGAACGCCTGATCTACATGACCGGCGCGCAATTTCCCGGCAAGCGCTTTGCGACGGTCACGGGCGAGATATTCGGCGTCGATCGCGACGGCAAGGGCCATCAACGCTTGTACGGTTCGTGGGGCACGCAGCCGCAGGCCAGCACAAGGGTGCGAGTACGCGAGGCGACTTTCGCCTATGCCGAACTGCTGAGCACATTGCGTGGCGACGGTCGCTTCGTGCTGATCGTGGAGTATCCCTGGAAGCTGAAGGGCGACACTTATTACTACGACCCCGATGCCATGCCGATCTATTCCCAGCTCAACGTACGTACCGGCATCAAGCACAAGATGGGCTCGGCGCCGCTCGGTGGCGCCAGGCTGCTGGTCGACAGCCACGATCAAGTGCGTTTCGCCGTGGGACGCAACCAGCAACAGCGCCTGACGGCCATCTGGAAGGCCAAGGCGGACGATGCCTGGGCGGCGTTCGACCTGCCCGGGTTCGACCCGGAAACCGTGCGGCCGCGCCGCTTCAACAAGGACGACAGCGCCGTGTACTTCACGGCGATGAAGCAGGGAGAGCCTTTCGAGGCGTTGTATCGCCTCGATCTCGCCAGCCAGCAGATAACGAAAGCAGCGGGATTCGATACCAGCGACGTGGGCGGCGTCATCATGGATTTCGCCGATCGCGAGATCGTCGGCGTCTACAGCCTTGCCGATAGTGCCGAGGTGCAATGGCTGAATGCGGAAGATCCAGCAGCGCTGCTCTACCAGGCGCTGCGGCGGGCCTTCGCAGAACAATACGTTCACATCGTCAGTACCACCCGGGACGGCCATCTGGCGCTGGCATTCGTGCATTCGTCCGTGAACCCCGGCGAGTACTACCTGTTCGATACCGTCAAGCGCAGTGCCGATTTCTTCATGGCCAGTCGCGACTGGGTCGATCCGCGTCGCATGCGGCCGAAGCAGGCCATCGAGATCAAGGCGCGCGACGGTCTGGTGCTGCATGGATATCTGACGCGACCCGCCGACACCGGCGAGCATCCGCTGATCGTATTTCCTCACGGTGGCCCGCACGGCGTCTACGACGACGATTCCTTCGACGGCGACGTGCAGTTGCTGGCCAACCGCGGCTACGCGGTACTGCAGGTCAACTATCGTGGCAGCGGCGGTTACGGCGCGAAATTCGAGGAAGCCGGCTATCGGGAATGGGGTGCCCGCATGCAGGACGACGTCACGGACGCCACGCTCTGGGCAATCGAACAGAAGGTCGCGCCAGCCGATCGTATCTGCATTTTCGGCGCCAGCTATGGTGCGTACGCCGCTCTGATGGGAGCGGTGCGCGAGCCGAAAATGTATCGATGTGCGATCGGTCTGGCCGGTGTTTACGATCTGGAGCTGATGTTGAGCTCGGCCGATGTGCCGCGCTCCCGCAGCGGTCGCGCCTATCTCGGCGACGTACTGGGCAACGACAAGGAGCAGCTGCGCTCCCGCTCGCCGGTCTACAACGCCAGCTCGATCGAAGCCGCGGTGATGCTGATCCACGGTGAGTCGGACTGGCGAGCCGATTTCGAGCAGGCCACGCGCATGAAAGCCGCG
>JBDHQY010000334.1:0-3771 GCA_039807315.1 Steroidobacter sp.
TCCTGAGCTCGCTGAGCGTCGAATGCATCGTCGGAATCTGGGAGTGGGAGCGCCGGGTCAAGCAGACCGTCATCATCGACATCGAAATGGCGGCTGACATCCGCAAGGCCGCCGCCAGCGACCGCATCGAGGACACCATCGACTACAAGAAAGTGGCGAAGGCGTTGCTCACCTTCGTCGGCGAATCGCAGTTCCAGCTGGTCGAGACGCTGACCGAGCGCATCGCCGAGCTCATCGTCACCGGCTTCGGCGTCAGCTGGGTGAAGGTGCGCCTGAACAAGCAGGGCGCCATCCGCGGTGCCCGCGACGTCGGCATCCAGATCGAGCGGCGCGCCGAGGACTACGCCGCCGCAGCACTGCAGGCATGACCGACGTTTTCGTCGCCGCCGGCAGCAATGTCGAGCCGCACAAAAATCTGCGCGCCGCGCTCACCGCGCTGGAGCAGGTCTACCGGCCCTTGCGAATCTCGCCCGCCTATCGCAACAAGGCGGTAGGTTTCGCCGGTGACGATTTCATCAACCTGGTCGTCGGCTTCAGTACCGACGATCCCGTCGCCGGGGTACGTCGGCAGTTGCAAGCGATCGAGGCGCTGTGCGGCCGTCCGCCGGACGCGCCGAAATGGGCGCCGCGCACGATGGACCTCGACATTCTTTTATACGGCGACCTCATCAGCACCGATCCCGGCCTGGTTCTGCCCCGCCCGGATCTGCTGCGGCGTCCCTACATGCTCAAGCCGATGGCGGACATCGCCCCGCAGGTCGTGCATCCGCTGCTGCACCGGACGATGCGCGAACTGTGGGACGCGTTCGATGCGGCAGGGCATGAGATGACGGTGGTCGATCTCGGTTAGAGATTGCGTGGGTAGCGGAGTAGGTTTTCGAGCCTGTTCAAAACAAGCTGCTGTACTTGCCGCATCGTGCTTGACGTCTTGCTGCGCAAGACCGGAAGTGCGGTGTCAGGATGGATCGTGCCAGGCGTCGTTCTGGGCGGGGCCACGTATTTTCAGGATGAGAGGAGGAACAGGACGTTCCGAGTGAGCAAGCCTACAGGGACGTATTCACGCGCGGTCCTGGAAATACGTGGCCCCGCCCAGAACGACGCCCAGGATGTCGTGCCAATCTTTTTTCCGGAAACGTGCTTTCCGAGCACCGCTGTACCAGAAGCTTCTGCGGTTGCAGTGGAGGGCAGCTCTACAGGGATGTATTCACGGGCGGTCCCGAAACGAGCCACCCCCCACTGCAACCGCACACTGCCAATCGAGGCTACCTTCCGTAGCTCCAATTGAATCCGCACTGTCGATCGAAGCTACTTTTTCGTAGCCCCCCTGGGATCTGCCGTTGCCACCGAAGCTATTCTTCTGTGGCTCCATCGAACCGCGCATTGCTCATTGCATATGCCCTTCCGCAGCTCACCGGAACGGCACGCCGCCAATCAAAGCCACTTTTTCTCTGCTGCGAACCAGGCCGCTCACCACCCAACGCTGCGTCCGCCGTCCACCGCTAGTATCTGGCCCGTCACGTACGGCGCGTCCTTGGCGAAGAACAGCACTGCACGGACGATGTCGTCAGCCGAGCCGCTGCGCTTCAGCTGGGTTTTCGCGATGATCTCTTTCTTGAGCTGCTCGTCGATGCCGCCTTCCGGCCACAGGATCGGCCCGGGCGCTATGCCGTTCACGCGCACTTCGGGGCCGAGTTCGCGGGCGAGCGAGCGGGTCAACATGGCCAGTCCAGCCTTGGCAGTGCTGTAGATCGGGTGCGCCGGCAGCGGCCGCTGCGCGTGGATGTCGATCATGTTCACGATCAACCCGCGCGACTGTCTCAGGTGCGGTGCGGCGGCCTGCGCGAGAAACAACGGTGCCTTCAGGTTGGTGCCGATCAAGTCATCCCACTGCGCCAGCGAGATCGAGCCGAGCGGTGTCGGGTAGAACGACGAGGCGTTGTTGATCAGCGCGTCCAGACGGCCGAACGCACCGATGGTGGTCGCGACGACCTCCGGCAGGCGCGCCGCGTCCAGCAAGTCGCCCTGGATCGCGATCGCCGAGCCGCCACGAGCCGCATTGAGATCCAGGCACAGTCGTTCCGCCTCGGTGGCCGAACGGTGAAAATGAATGGCAACATTGGCGCCCGCGGCGTGAACGCCGCGCGCCATGGCGGCGCCAAGCCGCTTGGCAGCGCCGGTTATCAGAAATACGCTGCCGGCCAGCGCGTCCCTGGTCGATGCGGAAGAGGAAGTCATGACGGTTATGTTCGCCGAACTGAGGATGGTTGCAAATCCGTGCGGGGCTGCGTGAGCACGGCCGCGGCACTGCCGGCGCTCACGCCCGACGAAATTGCGCACAGCGAGCGGCTGCTGCAGCGGATCCGGGACGAGATCGAGACGCACGCCGGCTGGATCAGCTTCGAGCGTTTCATGGAGCTGGCCCTGTACGAGCCCGGCCTGGGTTATTACAGCGCCGGTTCCACCAAGCTTGGACGTGACGGCGATTTCGTCACGGCGCCGGAGATCTCGCCGCTGTTCAGCCAATGCCTGGCGGCCCAGTGCATCGAGGTGTTCGCGCACCTAGGGGGTGGCGCTGACATTCTCGAGCTGGGAGCCGGTTCGGGAGTCATGGCAGCGGATGTGCTGACGGAGCTGGCTGCGCGGAATCAGCTGCCCGGACACTATTTCATTCTGGAAGTCAGCGCCGATCTGCGCGAGCGGCAGCGTCAGACGCTCGCGGCCCGGGTTCCGGAGCTGCTGCCGCGAGTGCAATGGCTGGAACGCTGGCCGACTGCTTTGCGTGGCGTGGTGCTGGCGAATGAAGTGCTGGATGCGCTTCCGGTGCAGCGCTTTCGCGTGCGCGGAACGCAGATCAATACGGTTGGCGTCACGTGGCAGCTGGGTCGTCTGGACTGGTCCGAGGTTCACGCCGATGCGGCGCTCGAGGCGGCGGTCAGGGCGATCGAACATGCCAATGGCGAGCCCTTCGCCGACGGCTATCTATCCGAGATCAATCTGCGCCTGGCACCGTGGATTCGCGGCCTTGCCGATGCGCTCGCCGAAGGTGTCGCGCTGTTCATCGACTATGGGCTGCCGCAGCGTCAGTACTATCGCGGCGAGCGGCGCGAGGGCACGCTGTTGTGTCACTACCGGCATCGTTTTCACGATGAGCCGCTGATCAACGTAGGGGTGCAGGACATCGGCGCGTGGGTCGATTTCACTGCCGTTGCGGATGCCGCCAGCGACGCTGCATTGCGTGTGGCGGGATTCACGACGCAGGCGCATTTCCTGATCGGCTGCGGCATCGAGCAGTTCATGGCCGATATCGCCGAGCGGCCGGTGACCGATCGCGTGCAGCTGGCCAGACAGGCCATGGTGCTGACCTTGCCGGGGGAGATGGGCGAGCGCTTCAAGGTGCTGGGACTCGCGGCCAACTATGAAGATCCTTTGCGCGGATTCAGAACGCGCGATCTGAGCGGCACGCTTTAGGGAAGGACCGATCCGCTCGATGTCCGGGTCATTCCCGCGCAGAAGTGGTCCTCGCGCAGGCGGGGGAATGAAATCCATCCGAATCAGCAAGATGGATTCCCACTGCGAGGGATGACGACTAGCCCTTGGGCTTCCTGGCGGGACGGCTGCGCCGTTTCCTTCCGCCACTCGCAGCCGAAATCGCCCTCAGCGAACCAGCTGTTTCAGCTGCGCGATGCGTTCTTGCCGTAGCCGGGCGGCGATCTGCGGGCCATTCAGTCCGGCGCGCGCTTGTTCGTCGAGACGTACGCCGGCTGTCAGTCG
>JBDHQY010000335.1:0-3767 GCA_039807315.1 Steroidobacter sp.
CGGTACAGCTTTTCCCGATCGCTCGGCGCCCAGGCGTAGGCATGGAAGCCCAAGTCGGGATCGGGCGCCGCGGTCGCAGCCTGCAACTCGCTCAGGGTCCGGCCCGAGAGACGGAACACTTCCAGCGCCCGTTGAATCCTCTGTCCGTCGTTGGGCTGGATCCGGGCGGCGGCCGCCGGGTCGATCCCGGCCAGCTCGGCGTGCAGCGCAGGCCAGCCCCGCAGCCCCGCCTGCGCATCGAGCTCGGCCCGAATCGCGGCATCGGCTTCCGGCAGCTCAGCCAATCCCCGACGCAATGCGCGGAAATAGAGCATGGTGCCGCCCACCAGCAACGGCAGTCGTCCACGCGCATGGATGTCGTGAATGGCCCGCAACGCGTCGCGCACGAACTGACCGGCCGAATAGGCTTGGGCAGGATCGAGAATGTCGACCAGGTGATGCGGAAAGCGCGCCAGGATCTCCGGCGCGGGCTTGCCGGTGCCGATGTCCATGCCGCGATAGACCATCGCCGAATCGACGCTGACGATCTCCACCGGCAGCCGCTGCGCCAGGCGGATGGCCAGATCGGTCTTGCCGGCGCCGGTCGGCCCCATGATCAGCACCACGGGCTGCTGGTTCACGCTCAGCGCCCGCGCAGGAACATCCGGTCCAGGTCGCTCATGCTGACGTAGGTCCAGGTCGGGCGGCCGTGATTGCACTGGTCGCTGCGCACCGTGCGCTCCATCTCGCGCAGCAGCGCATTCATCTCCGGCACGGTCAGATTGCGATGCGCCCGCACCGCGCCGTGACAAGCCATGGTACCGAGCACTTCGTTCATCGCTTCTTCCACGCCACGCGTGGCGCCGTTCACGATCAGATCGCCGCCGATGCGTGCAATCAGCTCATCGATGTCCGCAGGCGACAGGAAAGCCGGCAGGGCCCGCACGTGCACGCTCGACGGACCCGAGCGCTCCACGTCGAGACCGACGCGCGCCAGAACGGCCGAGTGCTCCTCCAGCGCGTCCGCCTCGGCGGGCGACACGTTGACCGACAACGGCATCAGCAACGGCTGGCTGGCAATCGCGCCCTGCTGCAGCGCCGCCTTCATGCGCTCATAGGTGGTGCGCTCGTGCGCGGCGTGCATGTCGACCAGGATCAACCCGTCCGGCGCCTGCGACAGGATGTAGATGCCATGCAGTTGCGCCAGCGCGAAACCGAGCGGTGGAGCATCCGCTGCGGCGCCATGGTCGACCGCACTTTCGACGGCAGGCGGCGGCGCGACCGGCATGAAGGGCGGCGGCGATGCTTCGGCCACCCGTAAACCCAGCGAAGTCTGGCTGCGCGGCGAAGGTGCCCACGAGTGCTGGGGAAATTGCGTGGGACCTCGCGCCGGCCACATCGGCGACGGCGTACCGGATTGCGCGCCCTGGGGCATGAACGAGTCGATGCTGGTGGGAGCCGGCGCAGGTGTCGCAGCGCCTGCATACGTATCGCGCAGCGCCCGTTCGACGCTGCGAAACAGGAAATCATGAACGTGCCGGCCATCCCGGAAACGGACTTCGAGCTTGGCCGGGTGCGCATTCACGTCCACCTGGCGCGGATCGATCTCCATGAACAGCACGTACGCCGGCTGCTTGCCATGGAACATCACGTCGCGATAACCCAAGCGAATGCCGCTCGCGACCACGCGGTCGCGCAGCGTGCGTCCGTTGAGATAGAAATGCTGCAGATCCGGCTGCGCGCGCGAATATGTCGGCTGGCACAGCCAGCCGGTCAGCTTGCAGCCCGCCGCCTCGTGCTCGATATACAGGGCATTGGCCATGAACTCGTCGCCGACGATGCGCGCGACGCGCTGCTCGCGTTCGAGCTGCGTATGGGCCGCCGGAAAATCGATGACCACCTTGCGGCCGACGGTCAGCGAGAACGCGGCAGTGAAGCACGACAACGCCAGCCGCTCGATCATGCGGGTGATGTGCTGGGTTTCGGTACGCTCGGCGCGCAGAAACTTGCGACGCGCGGGAACATTGAAGAACAGGTCGCGGACTTCGATCGTGGTCCCGGGCGGATGCGCCGCCGGCTCGACCGCGCTCAGATTGCCGTTGTCGGCGGCAACGGCATAAGCCGCAGCACTCCCCGCGGCGCGCGATATCAATCGCATTCGAGCAACGGACGCAATGCTCGGCAGCGCCTCGCCGCGAAACCCGAGCGTCGCCACCCGCTCCAGATCGTCGATGGTCGTGATCTTGCTGGTCGCATGTCGCGACAGGGCGAGTGTCAGCTCTTCGCGTGCGATGCCCGCACCGTCGTCGCGCACGCGGCACAACTTGACGCCGCCCTCCTCGATCTCCACTTCGACGCGCTTGGCGCCCGCGTCCAGGCTGTTCTCCACCAGCTCCTTGATGACGGACGCCGGACGCTCGATCACCTCGCCGGCGGCGATCTGGTGAATGAGCTGCTCAGGAAGGACTCGAATCGGCATGGACGCGACCGGGAGAACGGAGGCCGCGAGGATACCTTAGTGGGCGTTGCTTACGCCCGCCACGCAGACAGCGCGCTACTGAAGCGTGCCGACAGTCTCCGAACCGCTGCCGGCCGCAGCGACGCGGTTGCCGCGCTCCTTGCGCAGCTGGGCGATGCGGGTGCCCGGCGGCGGATTGTCGTAAAAATAGCTGCGCACGCCGGCGTGAATCGCTTCCGCCAGACGCTGCTGATGACCGGGATTCTTCAGGCGCGCCTCTTCGGCTGGATTGGAGATGAAGGCGGTTTCCACCAGCATGGACGGAATGTCCGGCGACTTCAGCACCAGGAAGCCGGCCTGCTTGACGCCGCGACGCGTCACGTTGCCGATCCGGTACAGCTGGTCCATCACCTTGTCGGCGGCGACCAGGCTGGCGCTCATGCTGGCGCCTTGCGACAGATCGAGCAGCACCGAAGCCAGCACGTCACCCTTGTCTTCCAGGGATACGCCGCCCAGCAGGTCGGCAGCATTCTCACGCTCGGCCAGCCAGCGCGCCGCCTCGTCCGAAGCACCTCGCGCCGAAAGCGTGTACACGGATGAACCGGCTACCGAGCGGTCGTTATACGAATCGGCATGGATGGAGATGAACATGTCGGCCTGCTGATCGCGGGCGCGCTTGATGCGTAGACGATGAGCGAGGAAATAATCGCCATCGCGCGTCAGCACGGCCCGCATGCCCGGCTCCTTGTCGATGCGCTCCTTGAGGCGGCGCGCGATCGCCAGGGTCACGTCTTTCTCGCGGGCGCCGGTGCGGCCGATGGCACCCGGATCGTTGCCGCCGTGCCCGGCATCGATCGCCACGATGATGTCGCGAGCGTCGCCGGCCGAAGCGGATTTCACCACCGTCGGCATGGCAACCGGCGCCGCTGCCTTCGTCGCCGCCGTGGTGACGCGCGCAGGTGCCGCACCCGCGGCGCCGACCAGATCCACCACCAGCCGGTGACCCAGATCGCCCTGCGGCTCCACCATGAAACTGCGCGGCGTGGCCGGACCGGCCAGATCGATCACCAGCCGCAGGTCCTGGCCTTGCAAGCCGGCGCGCAATTGCTTGGCGAAGCCCTGACCCGCCGGCATCGCGACATTGCCATTCGCAAAACGCGCGGCGGCGACATCGACGACGACTCGTTCCGGATTGTGCAGGGTCGACAGCGTGTGACGCGCCGGACCGGAGAGGTCGAACACGACCCGCGTCGCATCCGGACCCGCCCACAGGCGCACGTCCTTGACAGTGACCGCAGGAGCGGCGTGCGCTGAAAAAAGCAGGCCGCAG
>JBDHQY010000336.1:0-3748 GCA_039807315.1 Steroidobacter sp.
GCATCGGCATCGGCGGCACGGCGGAGAAGGCGATGGTGCTCGCCAAGGAATCGCTGTTCGATCCGGTCGACATCCACGAGATCCGCGCGCGCGGCCCGCAAACCAAGACCGAAGCGCTGCGGCTGGAGATTCTCGACAAGGTCAATGCGCTGGGCATCGGCGCGCAGGGCCTCGGCGGCCTCACCACCGTGCTCGACGTGAAGATCAAGGACTACCCGACGCACGCCGCCTCGCTACCCGTCGCCATCATTCCGAACTGCGCAGCCACGCGTCATACGCACTTCGTGCTCGACGGCTCGGGCCCGGCGAAGATCGAGCCGCCGGATCTGAACCTGTGGCCGAAGCTCACGTTCCAAGCCTCGCCGGATTCGTTGCGCGTCAATCTGGACACCCTGACGCCGGCCGAAGTCGCTTCGTGGAAACCGGGCCAGCGGTTGTTGCTCAACGGCAAGATGCTCACCGGCCGCGATGCCGCGCACAAGCGCCTGAGCCAGCTGATCGAGGCCGGCAAGCCGCTGCCCGACGGCCTGGATTTCACCAACCGGGTCATCTACTACGTCGGTCCGGTGGACCCGGTGCAGGGCGAAGCGGTCGGGCCGGCCGGCCCGACCACCGCCACGCGCATGGACAAGTTCACCGAAATGATGCTCGGCAAGACCGGCCTGATCGCGATGGTCGGCAAGGCCGAGCGCGGCCCCGAGGCCGTGGACATCATCAAGAAATACCAGCGCGCCTACCTGATGGCCGTCGGCGGCGCCGCCTATCTGGTATCGAAAGCCATTCAGGCCAGCCGCGTAGTGGCCTTCGGCGACTTGGGCATGGAAGCGATCTACGAGTTCGAGGTGAAGGACATGCCGGTCACGGTGGCGGTGGACTCGCACGGCGAATCGGTGCACGAGACCGGACCCAGGCAATGGCAGCGCCGCATCGGCAAGATTGCGGTGAAGGTCGAAGCGTAAACCCTCCGCGCAAACGCAGCGTGCGCGGATGCGGCGGATTTCAGTACCGCCAGCATCTTCTCCGTCACACCGGCTACAGCCTTGTGCCGTCGGGCCTCGTCTCTTGAGCACCCTTCTCGATGTCCGCGACGCTGATGCCATCGGTGACCGGCACCCACAGCTCGGCACCGCCGGTGCGCGCCTGCGAATCGAAGAAACGGGGATAGCGCTCGAACAGTTGCCCGGCCGCCAGCACGCAATTCAGCTCCGACAGACGGCGGCTCCAACCGGCGAGCCACTGCTCGCCCGTGGCGTGGCCGCGGTGAGTGAACACCAGATAACGCTGCGCCGGCAGGCACAGCTGGCCGAAGTCGCGCGGCACCGAGCAGAAATCGCTCACCTCGACCCCACAGAGATAATCGACGCTGCCCGCCTCGTCGCTCTCATAGCGGACACCATAGGCAATCTGACCGAGCTGCCCGGCGATGCGACCGAAATAGCGCGCGAAGCGTTGCCACTGTGCGGCACTGGCAGCGACGCAGTCCTCGCTGCGATGGCGCTCGACCAGACCGGCGATCAGCAAGCGCCGGCCAGTCTCGAAACGCGGCAGCTCGGCGGCACTGGTATCCGCCGGGCGACGATCGGGGCTGCTGCAGATCGCGTAGCTCATATTCGTTGGCGGATGCCTCCCATCAACTCTGCGTTGCCCGTCGCCGCCTCGTATTCAGCGCGGCTCACGAAACCGTCGCCATCCGTATCGCTGCTCACGAAGATCGCGGACAGCAACCGGTTGTAACCGGCCTCGGTGCGGCTCAAGCGCCGATCGCCGTTGCGATCCAGCGACTCGAACGTCGGCACTGCCAGGGCCGTGCCGGAAGCCGCAGGCAACGGCGCTGCGACCGCCGCCGTACAGACGAGCAATAGAACCGCGCCACCACGCATAACAATCATTGTCGGCCTCCGCTGGTTCCCATACGGCATTCATGCGTATTCTTTGCCCGGGACCGATGCCCCTGGCCGAATGCTAGAAGTGCCGCCGGACGGAATCTGTCGCTGATTTGTAAACTCCAGCCGCCAGCTCGCAGCGTGGCGCCCGCCGGTACATTTGCATTACAAACCCGTACCAAAACTGAACAGGACGCCTCGCGCCGTCTGCGAGACAATCCGGACGATCATGCATCGCATCGCCCACTTCATCTGTCTGCTGATGGCGACGGTCCTGCTCTCGCAGGGTGCGGCAGCGCAGGCCGCTTGCACTGCGCCGGCGGCGGATTGCATGGTGGTCGGTGAATGGAACATCGGCCTGTCGCTGGGCCTGGGGCAGCGCTCCAACCCGATCGAGGGCAGTTCCGCCATACCGCTGGTGGTGATCCCGCAGATCAGCTACTACGGCAAGCGCTTTTTCCTCGAAAACCTGGAGCTGGGTTTCACTCTGCACGAGAGCGACAACAACACGCTGAGCCTGATCGCCGCGCCCGGCTACGATCGCGTGTTCTTCTATCGCAACGACCTGCAGAATTATTTCGTGAGCGGCGGCGCACTCGGTCTCGTCAGCACGACGCAACACAATGTCGACAAGTACGCGCTCACCGCTGGCGAATATCCGATCGGCGCGCGCCATACGACCTACCTGGTCGGGCCGGAATGGACCTTCAGCCGCGGTCGCGTCACCGGCCAGGTGGACGCGCTGTACGAGGTCACGGGCCGGCACCGGGGTTACGAGGTGCGTGCCGCATTGGCGGCGCCGCTGATGCAGTCCGAGGATTCGCTGACGGCAAGTGCCGGTCTCACCTGGAAGAGCGCCGCAGTGGTCCGTTACTACTACGGCATCGAACGGCTGTACCAGCCGGGCGCGGCCCTCAATCCGTTCCTCAAGCTGGCGTATTCCAAGCCTTGGTCGGCGCGCTGGGCTTTCAACGCATTCGTCCATTACGAATATCTGGACGATGCGATTGCGGCGAGCCCCATCGTCTCCGCCCATGGCGTCACCACGGTGTTTGCAGGCGTTGTTCTCAAGATTCTCTGATCGCATCGGCAGCTGCTGCTGTCTGATTGCCGCGCTATGCGCCTTTGCCGGCGCAGCCGTCGCCGCACCCGCTGCGAACAGCGATTCGATCGAGCTGGAGCTGCGGCCGCGCGTATGTACGCTGTCGGCGCGAGACGATCACTGCGACACCGTAGTAGAAGCTCAATGGCGCTCGCCGCAGAACGAGTCCCTGTGCCTGGTGATCGTGGGCCGCCCGGAAATCAAGCGCTGCTGGGAGAATTTCTCCGCCGGCCTGTACTCGGTGAAGCTGGTGTTCAGCGAAGACCTGGTGGTCGAGCTGCGCGATCCGCAACTGCACAATGTGCTGGTGTCGGAAGCGATCCAGGTCATCAAGGAAGCGCTGCAGCTGCGTCGCAAGCGGCGACAACCCTGGAGCATCTTCAACTAGCCATGACCCCGACGCCGCCCATGGTACTGCTGGTCGAGGACGACCTGCGCCTGTCGGAGCTGATACGCAGCTACCTGCAGGAGAATGGCTTTCACGTTTCGATTGAGAACCGCGGCGACCGCGCCATCGATCACGCGCAACGACTCGGGCCGGACGTCGTGATCCTGGACCTTGGGCTGCCGGGCAAGGACGGCTTCTCCGTCTGCCGCGAGCTGCGCGCCGCCAGCGGAACTCCCATCCTGATTCTGACTGCGCGCGACAACGACATCGACCATGTCGTGGGTCTGGAGCTGGGAGCAGACGATTACGTCATCAAACCGGTCGAGCCGCGTGTACTGGTGGCGCGCATCAACGCGCTGCTGCGTCGTGGCAGAA
>JBDHQY010000337.1:0-3747 GCA_039807315.1 Steroidobacter sp.
AAGCTCGAGGACGCGGATGCGAGCCTGCACACCGCGCGTGAGCGGCTGGCCGTGCATGCGACCAATGCTTCGTGCGCCGGCTGCCACAAGATCATGGATCCCATGGGTCTGGCGCTGGAGCAGTTCGACGGTGCCGGAGAGTTCCGCGAAACCGAGAAGGGCGCGCCGCTAGATACCAGCGGTAACCTCGATGGCAAGGAATTCAAGGATGTACAGGGCCTGAGCCAGGTACTGCACGATCATCCGTCGTTGCCGGTGTGTCTGGTCAACCGGGTGTACAGCTACGGTACCGGCGGGCCGATTTCGGTGGCGAAGGACAAGGAGCTGCTTGCGCATTTCAAGGACCGCTTCGTTGCGGCAGGCTACAAGCTGCCCGACCTGCTGCGTGACATCGCACTCAGCAAGGCGTTCTCGCAGGTCCGGGAAGACGCCAAGAAGCCGGCCGCCACGGTGGTCAAGACGCCGGGCGTGGAATCGACACAGCGCGTCGCCAGCGCGGGAACCGAAGGCTGAACTACGTGCTCTGATGCAGTAAGCACGGGCAAGAACACGCGAATTCGAGGAGATCGTCCATGAACAGACGCAAAGTACTAAAAGGTATGCTGGGCGGCTGCGCCGTCAACGTTGCGTTGCCCCTCCTCAATTGCTTCCTGAACGGCAACGGCACCGCGCTCGCCGCCGGCGCGCCGATCCCGTTGCGCTTCGGCACCTGGCAATGGGGTCTGGGCATGAGCTAGGCGGTTTTCGTTCCCAAGAAGACTGGCCCCAATTTCGATCTGCCGCCGGAAATCGCGCCGCTCAAGCCGATCCAGCAGCACATCAACCTGTTCACCAACTACAAGGTGTTCAAGGACGCCGCTCCCAACCTGTGCCATCACACCGGCTGGGTGATCCTGCGTTCGGGTTTTGCGCCGCTGACGCCCAGCAACCGCCCGGGCGAGACCATCGACGTCACCATCGCCAAGAAGCTCGGCAATGCCACGCGCTTCCGCAACCTGGCGGCGACGGCGACCGGCGACGTGCGCGATACCTTCAGCTACGAGAACGGCAACACCGTCACCAATCCGGAGTGGTCGCCGCTGCGTTTCTACAACCGCTTGTTCGGCGACGGTTTCCAGAATCCCAACGCGTCGGACTTCAAACCTGATCCGCGCGTGATGGTGCGCAAGAGCGTGCTGTCAGGCGTTCTCGAAGAGACGCGTGAGATGACCAAGAGTGTCGGCGTCGAGGATCGTGCCCGACTGGATCAGTACTTCACGGGCTTGCGCGATCTGGAGCGCCGCATCGATCTGCAGCTGCAGAAGCCGGAGCCGATCGCAGCCTGCCGCCCTGTGTCTGCGCCGCAAGAGCCGCAATCGGGTCTCGACGCCAACCTGGTGTCGCAGCGCCATCGCATGATGACCGAACTGATGTTGATGGCGGTGGCCTGTG
This sequence comes from Steroidobacter sp., assembly GCA_039807315.1. Taxonomy (GTDB): domain Bacteria; phylum Pseudomonadota; class Gammaproteobacteria; order Steroidobacterales; family Steroidobacteraceae; genus Steroidobacter. The sequence continues at coordinate 1,432 of JBDHQY010000337.1, forward strand.
ACCAGGCGCGCGTCTTCAACATGTTCTATGCCGCGGCTTTCTCGGGCACCACCAAGCCCGGCTATGACAAGCCGCACCATACGGCGACGCACGAAGAGGCCGTGAACGAGTCGCTGCATTGCCAGCCGAACGTGTCGTGGTACACGCGCCGGGCCATGGAGGAATGGGCGTACTTCGTGCAATCGCTGGCGAACATCAAGGAAGGTGGCGGCACCATGCTCGACAACGTGCTGATCTATGCCACCACCGATCAGTCGTTTGCCAAGATCCACGCCATCGAAGGCATTCCCATGTTCACCGCCGGCACGGCGGGCGGTCGCGTCAAGACCGGCCTGCACATCGACGGTGCCGGTACGCCGGGTACGCGGCTGGGCTACACCGCGCTGCAGTTGATGGGGGTGGACGTGGGCTCCTGGGGTGACCAGAGCAACAACACCTCCAAGGAGATCGGCGAGATTCTGGTGTGAGGCAGCAGGGCCACGCGCCGTGCCGCTAGGGAACAAATGTTGGCGGGCGTTCGCGTTGGCTTCGGCCGACGCGCGTCATTCGGGGGAAGACGTGCATTCGAGAAATTCCAACAAGCGGCGGTCCTGGATCGTGGCGGCCGGCTTGCAGATTGCAGTGATGGCAATGGCCGGCAGCGCCCTGGCTGCCGACGCCCCGACGACGGGCCAGGTCGAAGCCTACATGGACGTACCGATGCCACCGGGATTCCGCGTCGAATCCTCCGCTCTCGACGGGCCGGTGTTCGCGGATGCGCAGGGCCATACCTTGTACATGTGGCCATTCAAGAGCTTGCGCAACGGTTACGCCGGGGAGCAGAAGGGCAAGCCCGCCTGCTATGGCGAAGTGTTGACCGTGACCGCAGGTCTGATGAGTCCGTATCCGCCGGGAGTGCAGCTGCCGGAGTTGGAGACGCGCCCGAGTTGCACCAAGCTGTGGCCGCCGGTGCTGGCTGCGGCCGATGCCAAGCCGCTCGGCAAATGGTCCATTGTCGACCGCAAGGACGGCACCAAGCAGTGGGCCTATGACGAACAGCCGCTGTACACCTCCATCTACGATCATGAACCGGGTGATGTGCTGGGTGGCACAACGCGCGCAAGTCGCGGTTACTCGGGCAATGGCGGTGGTGGCGGCGACTCCCCGGCGATCCGTGTGCCGGTAGGCCCGCCTTCGCTGGTGCCGCCGGGATTCGCAGTGAAGACCACTGCGACGGGCCGGTTGCTCACCACGTCCAAGAATTTCTCCGTCTACACGTACGACCAGGACACGGCTGAGAAGTCGATGTGCGATACCACCTGCACGCGCACCTGGAATCCGGTGCTGGCTCCGCAGACCGCGCGGCCCGTGGGCGAGTGGTCGTTGCTGGAGCGTTCCCCCGGCGTACGGCAATGGGTGTTCCGGGGCAAGCCGCTGTACACCTACGTTCCCGACGTTCGCACATGGAGTCTCGAGGGCAGCGACGTTCCGGGCTGGCGCAATGTCTACACGCAGCTGGCGCCGCCGCCGCCGGCCGACTTCACGGTGCAGGACACGATCGTGGGCCAGGTGTTGGCCGACCGCCGTGGCATGACCATCTACATCTACATTTGCGGCGATGATTCCCAGGACCAGCTGAGCTGCGATCACCCGGACGACACGCAGGTCTACCGTCTCGCCATGTGCGGCGGCGGCGATCCGGTGAAGTGCCAGCAGAACTGGCCGTACGTGCCGGCGGACAAGCACGAGAAGAGCCTCAACAGCCTCTGGAGCGTCATCCAGATCGATCCGAAGACCGGCCGTCGCGCCGCTGCCGACCAACCCGACGCGCTGAGCGTGTGGGCCTATCGCGGCCGGCCCGTCTACACCTACGCTTCCGACCGCCGCCCGGGCGACGTGTTCGGCGACGGCACCGGCGAATGGCGCGGCCTGCGCAATGGCCTGAAGGCCTTCTGGCTGCGAGACGACGATTTCAACGGTGCGTTGTGAAGCAAACCAACGAATCCACGAGGCCCGTCATGAACAAGCACTGCTGCCCGTCCGGCGTTACAGCTCGTCCGATGTTGCATGGAATGATTGCCGCTGCCGGCATTGCCGTGTTCGCTGCCGGCAGCGGCTTCGCCGCCGACAACGATGCGGCGTTCGTGCCCAAGGACGGCCGCATCGGTTACGTGCTGACCGATCTGTACTGGTCCATGTACCAGACGCCCGACGCCAAGAGCGAATGCCCCAACGGCTTCAACGACGGGCCGCGCGAGCAGTACGACGCGCTCTTCCACAAGGTCAAGAATCCCACTGTCGTTGATACGCAGCTCAAGCAGGAGATCGAGACCTGGC
>JBDHQY010000338.1:0-3744 GCA_039807315.1 Steroidobacter sp.
GGTGTCACGAACAGCAGGGCGTCCGCGGGACGGACCTTGCGGCGGAACTCGACCCACGCGGCGGGCGGTGTCTGCGTTTCCAGGTCCTGGTCGTACAGCGGCAGCTCGCCGATCGGAATCTGCTCGAACTGCAGATTCGCGGGTGCCAGCGCCGCGATCGCTTGGGCCGTTTTGCGGCTGAAAGAATCGCGCCGCAGGCTGCCGATCAGCACCGCCACTTGGTAAGGCATGGAAAGCTCCTGGAGATGTAAAGATTGCGGATGTAACTCTAGCGGCCGCCGCGCCGCGGATCATCGGGCCGGGCGCGATAAGACCCATGCGCTGCGCAGCGAAATCGCTCGGGGAATGCCGCAGAGATGCCCTGGGGAAAACGACCCGGCAGCAGTGCGGCCGTTTGCGCAGGCGCCGGCCCGCCGCTCGTGTATCATCGCCGGGGTTTTGCCGAGCCGCCGTTGTTGGAGGGGACGCATGTTGAGGGAATCGATTGCTGCTGCCGTTGCCTTGTCCTGGGCGGGGGCCTGCGGTGCTGCGGATGTCGCGGCGGGCAAAGCGGCGGCGCAGGCGAAGTGCGTGGAATGCCATGAGGCCGACGACTGGGAGGGCGAGAGCGCTGCCTCGCTCGAAGCGCTGATCGCCGATATCGTGGCCGGCAAGGTGAAGCACAAGAAGAAGATCGAACTGTCGCCGGCGGAGATCGCCAATATCGCTGCGTACTGGGGACAGGGCGGCAAGTAACGGCGGATTTCATGCGTACGCTGTGCCTGATACTGATCCTGGCGAACGTGCTGTTCTTCAGCTGGTCGCAGCTGATCGATGTGCATGTCAGCGACCTGGAGCGCGACACCTCCAAAGTGGCGACTCCACCGCCGCGCATCGTGCTCGCGCGCGAAGTGACTTCAACGCCGGAACCGACGGTCATCAAGGACATTCAGCCGCCACGCGTGGCGCCGTTGGGTGACGCAACGCCGGCTTCCGCCACAGCGGCCGCTGACTCGTTCTCATGCACCAGCGTCGGCCCGTTCGCGGAGCTTGCGGATGCGGCGCAAGCGCAGGCGGCGTTGAAGACCGCAGGCTTCACTCCGCGTCAGCGCCTGGAGCAGGGCGAGCTGTGGGTCGGCTACTGGGTGAGCGTCCAGGATTTCGAATCGCGCGAAGCCGCAGAGAATGCGCTCAAGGTGCTGCTCGACAGCGGCATCACCGACGTGTATCTGATGCCGGGTTCCGATCCGGCGAATGTTCTGTCGCTGGGTGTGTTCTCCGACTATCAGCGCGCGCAGCGCCGTGCCGAAGAAATTCGTGCTCTGGGATTCGCGCCACGTATCGACGACCGCAAGCGCGCCGGCACCGTGTACTGGATCGACGCCGACCTGTCCGAGCCCGGCCAGAAAATCGATACCAGCCTGTTCCAGAGCGGTCCCGGAAAAATCATGCGGCTGGAGCTGCGTGCCTGCCCGGCGCCGGTCGGCGGCTGAAAAAAGGCAACCATGACCGGGCCGTGCAGCCGCCCCTATCATGTCAAGGCAATGCTCTTCGGGTAGAATCGCAGCCGCTTCGAGTCCGAGCTGCCCGGATGGAGCTGCCGGCGTGGACGCCGACATGGAAATCGACAACGTACGCAAGTCTTTGATTGCCAGCTTGATCCAGTAGCGGCATATGACTTCATGTGTCGAGAATGGGGCTCCGAGACACCAGAAAGTGGTGGTGATACGGACCATAGGAAGAAGCTGAGAAGATTGTTGGTTGAGATCAGGCCGCTTTAGCTCAGTTGGTAGAGCAACCGCCTTGTAAGCGGTAGGTCCACAGTTCGAGTCTGTGAAGCGGCACCATTTCCACGAAGCCCCCAACATGGCCTGCACCGAAGGTCGACGACGTAAGCCGGGGTCATCCGGCCTGCGGCACCGGTGCGGCTTTGAATGAGCGGATCATTCCGGCCATATCGATGGCGCCTTGCAGCAGCTGCGCTGGATCGATCCAGCACAGCTGCTGTAGCGAAGCCCTGTGCAATCAATCGTCGACCGATTCGACGGGCAACCGCTGGTCAGCTCTTCGCCGCCCATGAGTCGCAATGCCCTGTCGCGCTGACTGGGCCGCTCATGATCTGACAGTGCCCGCAGGTGCCGCTGTTGTCGAAGAAGTCGCAGCCGCCGCAACGCTGCGCTGAGTCCGGGCCTGGATCCATATAACTCAAAGAATCTCGCAGCGATTCCGAGGCGGGTTCCACGCAGGCCATATTCGCAGCCCGCACGCCTTTGCTTATCACGAGCAGGGGCAATGTCGAGATCGCTCCGATTGCACTCAAGAGCATTTCTCGACGGTGAAATTTCTCCACGATCACACCCCGTGTCGCCGGTTTTAACAGGATCTGAAGCTGCACGGTCCGCGCTGCTGCAGCAAAAATCATCCCTCGTCATTAAGACGCGCTGCGGCGGACGATCCTCCGGGAGAGGTAGCAAGATCCATTTTTTCTCGATGCGACCGGGAATCACACCCGCGACTGCTCTGCGGCAAACCCACCAAAAGAGGAATCTTGGAGGATTCCTTTTCGTAGCGCGTCTTACTCGATGAAGGCGTTTCCGTCGCAAGGGAACTGCTGGTTCATCGCCACGTAATACCCGATCAAAATACAACTAGGGGGAGAACAGCAAGATGACGAGCAAATTCGATCGATATCGTGCCGTTGCAGGAGGTGTCGTCGCGGGCGTGATTTTCGGCGTGGGCGCGACGGTCATGGCCGCCGACGTAGCGAGCAAGATCGCCGTGACCAAGTCGCGCAACGACATGAAAGGCATCTATGGGGGTAACGGTGAAACGCCAGAGTTGCGCGCGCGAGCCAAGACGCTTGGCGTGACCCAATACGAAGACGACGCCAAAGTTGGCGGCGGCGGTGCCGAGCAGGTCGTATTGGTCGACAACGATGTCGTGCGTGTGAATCTCGTGTCCTTCAAGAAGGGCTTTACCCGTCCGGGTGCTCTGCTGCGTAAGAACGATCAGCTGCTGGTTTATGTCGACAAAGGTGCTTTCACGATTCAGAAATCCGGAAATAAGACTCCGGTGGAGAAGCCTGAGCCACAACGGCTGTTGCCGGGAAGTTCCGTATTCCATTACCGCGACACCGTCGTGTCCGAGTCGCATATCGACGAGGACTATCGTGTGCTGTTCATTGAGATGAAAAAGAAGTAGTGGCAATCGCCGACGTTCGTATCTTCTGGATACTCGGCGAAGACGATACTGGTATCGAAAGCGTCGAGCTCGGCATCTGTCACGACTCTGTCGCCAGCTCGTATCGGTCCGGAGATCGTCGCGAAAGGATAGGCCACCAGACTGCGGCGCGCTGCGATCGGGGTCGACCCGACGGCCGGCCGGGCTGAAGGGGAGCTGCGGAATCCTGAACTAAGAAGCTACGAAAGAACGCAGCGGCATCGGCATCAATGTACGGGGGGGCATTAAGATGGCTATTGCGACAGTGGGGAAGACTTCAGCGGGACGCAGGCTCAAGCTCGCAGCGATGATTGGCAGCTTGCTTGCAACTGCCGCCTGGGCGAGCGAAAAGGAATACTCTTTCGACATCACCAATCCGGACATGTCGCAAGCGCTGCGCGAGTATGCGCGAGTTTCCGGTCAGCAGATCATTTTCACCGAAGAGGTGGTGTCGGGCGTGATGGCTGCTCCCTTGACCGGGAACTACACGGCGGTTGCCGCGCTGAATCGGTTGTTGTCCGGCACCGACTTGGTTCCCGGCCGTTC
>JBDHQY010000339.1:0-3735 GCA_039807315.1 Steroidobacter sp.
TGCTCGCGCATCACGTCCTCCGGCAGCGGCTCGGCACCGGCCTTGGGCAGATCGACCTTGATGCCCTGGGTCAGCAGCGGCGCCGTGATCATGAAAATGATCAGCAGCACCAGCATCACGTCGATGTACGGCACGACGTTGATCTCCGCCATCAAACGCTTGCCGCGGCGCTGCGGGGTCATGCGTGCGCCTCGGCCGCGGCCACGCCCGGCGTGCGGCTGGTGGCGTGGCGCTGCAGGATCGAGGACAGTTCTTCGACGAAGGTGTCGTAGCGCGTCTCGATGCGGGTGACCTGATCGGCGTAGCGGTTGTAGGCGATGACCGCCGGAATGGCGGCGAACAGGCCCATGGCCGTGGCGATCAGCGCTTCGGCGATGCCCGGCGCCACCATCGCCAGCGTCGCCTGCTGCACGTTCCCCAGGCCGTGAAAGGCGTTCATGATGCCCCAGACGGTGCCGAACAGGCCCACGTAGGGGCTGGTCGAGCCGATGGTGGCCAGCATCGACAGGCTGTGTTCCAGCCGATCGCTTTCCTTGAGCAGCGCCACCTTCATGCCGCGTCGTGCGCCTTCGATCAACGGTGCGCCGGCGCCACCCTGCTGTCGCAGGCGCGAGAACTCGCGGAAGCCCGATTCGAAGATGCTCTCCATGCCCTTGGTGACGCGCCGGCTCTGGTCGATGGCCTTGAACATGGCCGACAGATCGCCGCCCGACCAGAATACTTCCTCGAAGCGATCGGCATCCGCCCGCGCCCCCCGCAGCTCGGCGCGCTTGCGCAGCATGATGGACCACGAGATCAGCGATGCCAGCAACAGCAGCGCCATCACGATCTGTACGATGAGACTGGCGTTGAGCACCAGCTCAAAAGGCGATAAATCACCCGTCATCAGCGATCTCCTGCTCTTCTCGATTCCAGCGGAGCCAGTTCCTGCAACAGGTGTTCCGGCAATGCGCGCGGCCGGAATTTCACCGCATCCAGGCAGGCTACGCGCACGCGGCCGGTCACCAGCAGCTCGCCTGCCGCGCCGTCGCGCACGATATCCTGTTTGAAAGTCAGGCTGGCCTTGGTCGACTTCTCCACCTCGCAGCTCACCTGCAGCAGGTCCCCATAGCGCGCCGGCCTCTGAAAACGGGTCTCGGCGTCTACGACCACGAACATCAGCCCATGTTCCTGCTGCAGCGGCCCCTGCTCCAGACCGGCGGCACGCAGCCATTCGGTGCGCGCGCGCTCCATGAACTTGAGGTAGTTGGCGTAGTAGACGATGCCGCCGGCATCGGTGTCTTCCCAGTAGATGCGCACCGGCCAGGAGAAGTTGCAACTCAAAACAGATCCCCCGTGGCCCCGCGCTCCGGCGGCTTCAATCCGAAATGCAGATAGGCGTGGCGCGTTGCGACGCGACCGCGCGCGGTGCGCATGACGAAGCCCTGCTGGATCAGGAAGGGCTCGATCACATCCTCGATGGTGCCGCGCTCCTCGCCCAGCGCCGCCGCCAGGCTCTCGACACCGACCGGGCCGCCATCGAACTTCTCGATGATGGTGGACAGGAACTTGCGGTCCATGACATCGAAGCCCTGCGGATCCACCTCGAGCAGATCGAGCGCGGCCTGCGCCACTTCATCGGTGACTCGTCCACCGGCTTTGACCTCGGCATAGTCCCGCACGCGCCGTAACAATCGATTGGCGATACGCGGGGTTCCGCGCGATCGCTGGGCGATGCGCAGCGCACCGCCCGCTTCCATCTGTACCCCCAGGATCGCGGCCGAACGGGTCACGATCCGTTGCAGTTCCGTCTGATCGTAGAACTCGAGCCTTTGCACGATGCCGAAGCGATCACGCAGCGGCGAGGTCAGCAGGCCGGCGCGCGTGGTGGCGCCCACCAGCGTGAAGGGCTGCAGGTCGAGCTTGATCGAGCGCGCGCCCGGACCCTCGCCGATCATGATGTCCAGCTGGAAATCCTCCATGGCCGGATACAGGATCTCCTCGACCACCGGGCTCAGGCGATGGATCTCGTCGACGAACAGCACATCGTTAGGCTGCAGGTTGGTGAGCAGCGCCGCCAGATCGCCGGGCCGCTCGATCACCGGGCCGGAGGTCTGCTTGAGATTCACCTGCAGCTCGTTGGCGATGATGTTCGCCAGCGTGGTCTTGCCCAGACCCGGCGGGCCGAAGATCAGCACGTGATCCAGCGCTTCGCGCCGGTTGCGCGCCGCCTGGATGAAAATCTCCATCTGCGTCTTGACGCTCTGCTGGCCGACATAGTCGGCCAGGCGTTTCGGGCGCACCGCTCGATCGAAGACCTCTTCGTCGCCCTGCGCGCCCGCCGCCACGATTCGATCCGGTTCGATCATGTTGGATTACTTCGCAGCCGCAGCCTGCAGCGCACCGCGGATCAGCTCTTCGGTCGTTTGTGCCGCCGGATCGACGGCCTTGAGCAGGCGCGTGACTTCGACCGGTTTGTAGCCGAGCGCCACGAGCGCGCTGAACGCTTCGGTCTGCGCACCGTTGACAGGTGTCGGCGAGCCCTCGGCAGCCGGCATCGCGCCCGCCAGGTCGTTGAGATTCTTGACCCGGTCGCGCATCTCGATCAGCAACCGCTCGGCCGTCTTGCGTCCCACTCCCGGAATGCGCACCAGCGGGTCGGCATCCTGCGCCTCGATGCACAGCAGGAAACTGTCGACGTTCATGCCGGACAGCAGGGCCAGCGCCAGCTTCGGCCCGACATTGGACACCTTGATCAGCTCGCGAAACAGGCGCCGCTCGCGCTCGGTACCGAAAGCGAACAGGACGTGTGCATCCTCACGCACCACCAGATGCGTGAACAGGCTGACGTCCGTGCCGGTCGCGGGCAGCCCGTAGAACGTGGACATGGGCGCTTCGACTTCATAGCCGACGCCGCCCACGTCGATCAGCAGCTGCGGAGGATGCTTCGCCGTCAGACGGCCGCGCAGAAAGCCGATCATTGGCGCAGGCCCGCCGCATCGACCATGGCGTGAACCTTGCGCGAATGAGCGTGACACAGCGCGATCGCCAGCGCGTCGGCGGCGTCGGCGGCCAGCGGCCCGGAAATGTTGAGCAAGCGTTTCACCATCAATTGAACCTGTTCCTTCTGCGCCGCGCCGGTACCCACCACAGCGAGCTTGACTGCTCGCGGCGCATATTCGAACACGCGCGGCCGCACCGAAAAGGTGGCGCTCAATGCCGCGCCGCGCGCCTGCCCCAGCTTCAAGGCGCTGCCGGCATTGCGATGCATGAACACGCCTTCGATCGCCACCTCATCGGGCCTGAACTCGGCCGTCAGGCGTTCCACCGCCACGAAAATCTCCTGCAGGCGCTGCGTCAGCGCCCTGCCCTCGGTACGGATCGAGCCGCTCACCACATAGGCGGTGCGGCCGCCGGCCGTCTCGACGACGGCATAACCCGTACACAGCGAGCCCGGATCGAGACCGAGGATACGGACCTGTGCCGGCAATATCTGACGCGAGTGCGGCAGGTTCTCCCCAGGGCTGCGCTCGAGGCTCTGGATCCGGGGCCGGCGCGCCACCACGCGCCCGGTGTCGTCCGCTTCGGCCAGACCCAGCTCGGCGAGACTTCGCGGGCGCCTGACTCTGCGCAAGGATTTCCTCCGCTCCCAAACCTCGAGATTCAAGGCCGGTATGATACGGCAAGCCCTTGCGACCTGACGATTTGTAATCGCCATCCGATGCAGCCCGACACGTCCCCCGCCCGTTCCGAGAG
>JBDHQY010000340.1:0-3730 GCA_039807315.1 Steroidobacter sp.
CTGCCGCGCGTGCGTGAAATTTATCGCCTGGAGAATCTCTGGGACGTGAGCGCCGCGTGCCGCGAGGCGGCATTGGAAAAAGTGGCGGTGTGAGTGCTGCTGCGCCTGATCGCCGTCGGCACGCGCATGCCTCGTTGGGTCGACGAGGGTTATGAGGAATACGCCAGCCGCCTGACGGCCGACTACCGGCTCGAGCTGAAGGAGATTGCGCTCGGCCAGCGCAGCGGCGGCAATGTCGGTCAGGCGATGGCCAAGGAAGGCGAGCGGATGCTGGCGGCGCTGCCCTCGCGTGCGCACGTCGTCGCGTTGCAGGTTACCGGTAGATCCATGACCAGCGAGCAGCTCGCGCGCTTTCTCGAAGCGCGCGCTCGCGATGGTCGCGACGTCGCCTTTCTGATCGGCGGTCCCGACGGCATTGCACCTGCAGCGGATGCGAAAGCGGAAACACGCTGGTCCCTGTCGGCGCTCACGCTGCCGCACGGCCTGGCTCGCGTGATGGTGGCCGAAGCGCTGTATCGCGCGGTGAGCATCGTCAAGGGACATCCCTATCACCGCGCATAGCGGTCGGCGTTGCCTCGGCAGCATCGAACGTCACTGGAATCCACCAACCCGAGCGTCCCGGCTCGGGGAGCGTGATTTACTGGTCGCTCCGCCTGCGCGGGAGCGACCACGATCGAGTACAACAGGCTTGCCCCAGCGTCGCGAGGCTGCAGATTTCGAAGCTACACCTTCAACCGCGCCAGCTCCGTCACCGCCGCGGCCACCGAGGGAAAACGCTCCAGCGGATCCTTCGCCAGCAACCCCTCGATGAACCGCTGGAACTGGCTGAGTTCCGGCGGCAGCACCGGAATGGGATCGTTGCGATGCGACAGCAGGATGGCGATCACGGTGTTGCCGTGAAACGGCCGCTTGCCGGTCAGCATCTCGTAGAAGATCACGCCCAGGCTGTACAGATCGCTGCGCTGGTCCAGCGGCGCGCCTTCCGCCTGTTCCGGGCTGATGTAGTAGGGCGAGCCGCGGATCTCGCCGGCATTGGTCAGATGCGTCTCGTTCCCCATGTGCTTGGCCAGGCCGAAGTCGATCAGCACGATGCGCCCGTCCGGCCGCATCATCACGTTGGCCGGCTTCAGGTCGCGGTGACACAAGCCGGCTGCGTGGATGGTGAGCAGCGCGGCGGCGATCTGCAGGAAGATGTCGACGCTGTCGCGCTGTGTCATCAGATTACGGATACGCAGCTCCAGGCTGCCGCCCGGGAAGTATTCGGTGACCAGGTAGCGGAAGTCCTCGCCATGCCCCCAGTCGTACACATCGACGATGGCCGGATGCTTGATGCGCATCAGCAGCTCGCGTTCGCGCTCGAAACGCATTTCCTCGCCCTCCTCGGCGGTGGAGAACGGGCCGGTGCGCAGCACCTTGACGGCGACGTTGTGTCCGAGCTCCTCGGAATGCGCGACGTGAATCTCGGACTTGGTGGAACGCGCGATGGTCTGCAGGAAACGATAGCCGGGGATGGTCGGAAACGCGCGCGCCCGGTGGTATCCGCTGATGGAGGATTTGTCGGCTTCCCGCATCGTCATTGACGCTCGTAGCTCTTGTGCTTGGCTTCTCCCCAGGGCGACGCACCATACTGCAGACCCGAGGACACGCGCCGCGGACTGTGTCACGTTACCTCGGCGCCGGATGGCGGCAGCGGCCGGCTTTTCCGGCATCCCGTATCAGCCATGGCTGCACGACCGGTCATGAGCGGCGGCTATGATCAGGAGCGTGACGGCGCGGACGCGGCGATAGGGAGGCCGATGGCGGCATGATGGAGTCGAGCTACTCGATTCAACCGGCGGACAGCCTGGTGCGGCTGCAGGCCTGGGGCGAGCTCACGGTCGAGGGTTTCATCGATCTGATCCGCCGCGTCGGGCTGGATCCGCACTATCGCCGCGGCATGAACGCTATCTGCGATCTGCGCCAGTCCACCGGCAACTGGGACTATTCGGAGATCCAGCGCTTTCGTGACTACCTCGTGCACCTTGCCGGGCAGCGCTGTTGTCGCTGGGCGGCGCTGGTCAAGCCGGGCGACCTGGCGGCGGTGGGTCACGTGGTGATCGTCATCAGCGAAGTGGTGAGCGCCGACATCCGCATGCAGCTGTTCGAGGACCCGCAGATGGCGCTGCGCTGGGTGCATGGCGAAATCGAATGAGCGGCTGCGGCGTAGTCCATGCACGCGTCGCCGGCGGCGCGCGAGGTTGAAATGATCCACGAATTCCTCGGCGGCCGGGTCGTCGTCGAAGTCGGCGACATCACGCGGCTGGCGGTGGATGCGATCGTGAACGCCGCCAACGCCACGCTTCTGGGCGGCGGCGGCGTGGACGCAGCGATCCACCGGGTCGGCGGTCCGGCCATTCTCGCGGCCTGTCGTGAGATCCGCCGCACCCGCTATCCGGGCGGCCTGCCGGCGGGCGAGGCCGTGATGACCATGGGTGGCAGCTTGCCCGCCCGGTTCGTGATTCATACGGTGGGGCCGATCTGGGGCCGGGACCAGGCGCCGCAGGCGCTGCTGTCCTCGTGCTATCGCAGATCGATCGAGCTGGCCGCCGCCGGCCAGCTGCGCCACCTGGCGTTTCCCGCGATCTCGACCGGCGCCTATGGATATCCCAAGCCGCAGGCGGCGCTGGTCGCCTCGCAGGCCCTCGCGGCGGCGTTGCAGCCGGCCGCGTCGATCGAGCGTGTGCATCTGGTATTTTTCGCGGCAGCCGATGCCGAACTGTTCGTGCGTCACCAGCAGTTCTGAGGATCCCGCCCGAGCGTTGCGCAAGCCGCCGCACCCTGCGGTCCGCGGCCACCTCGACGGCCATCGATTCGCCCTCACAAAGAATTCAACCGGGGCCCGTTGGCCTGTATTCTTCCCGGATGACGAATCCGCCCAACCCATTGATATGGCTGGCCTCCGCATCCCCGCGCCGCAGCGCGCTGCTGCAGCAGATCGGGGTACCGCACCAGGTCCGGCCGGTAGCCGTGGATGAATCCGTCCTGCCGGGCGAGATCCCGTCGCGCTATGTCACCCGGCTGGCCGTCGCCAAGGCCGAACGGCTCTGGTCCCGGCTTGCCGACGCAGAGCGCTTGCCGGTACTGGGCTCGGACACCACGGTGGCCCTGGGGGACCAGATCCTGGGCAAGCCCCGTGACCAGGCCGATGCCGCCGACATGCTGCGGCGCCTGTCGGGGCAGACCCACCAGGTCTATACGGCCGTCGCCGTGCGCCACGCCGCAGGCTGCGACTGGCGCCTCAGCGTCAGCGACGTGACCATGCGGACCTTGCAGGCGCAGGAGATTGCCGCGTACTGGCACACCGGCGAGCCGGCCGACAAGGCCGGTGCCTATGGCATCCAGGGGGCGGCGGCGTTGTTCATCGAGCGCATCGCCGGCAGTTATTCGGGAATCGTCGGACTGCCGTTGTTTGAAACCGGGGAGTTGTTGCGAATGACAGGTTGGACTTTGGCGTGCCCGCCGGCTGCGGTCGAGGCACGCGCATGACGGCGGAGATCCTGGTGAACATCAGCCCGCGCGAGGTGCGGGCGGCATTGGTCGAAGAAGGGGTGCTGCAGGAGATATTCATCGAGCGGACCAATCGCCGCGGCCTGATCAGCAACATTTACAAGGGCCGGGTGTCGCGTGTGCTGCCGGGCATGCAGGCGGCCTTCGTCGACATCGGGCTGGAGCGCACCGCGTTCCTGCACGC
>JBDHQY010000341.1:0-3722 GCA_039807315.1 Steroidobacter sp.
CAAGGCCGCGGCGGCCGAGTACATGAAAATGGATCTGCCGCAGAATCCCGGCAACTACCTGGCCGCGGCCGGGCAGTTCGACGCGCAGGGACGACTCCTGGTAGTGGTGCAGAATCGCTCGCCGCTGCCGTTGCGCGCAATCCAGGTGACGCCGGTGCTGATCGACGGCTCCGGCCGCATCGTGCAGCAAGGCAATCCGATCCAGGTGAGCGCCACCATCAAATCCGGCGAACAGGCCGCCGCCGCCACGGGCATCACCAATCTTTCGCAGCAACAATTGCAGGCGCTGCGTTTCCGCATCGATGGCGCCAGGATCGCCGAGTAATGCCGGATTCCCGCAACGCCGATCGCAACGTCGCCACGGCGGCCGCACCGAAGCTTCCGCTGAAGCTGCGCACCGTGACCGCGACTCGTTACGTCACGCCGCTACGTGAAGGCGGCTCGCTGCCCGCCATCATCGAAGCAGACGATGAAGGCATGTATGTGCTCAAGTTCCGTGGCGCAGGCCAGGGCCCCAAGGCGCTGATTGCGGAATTGATTGCAGGAGAGCTGGCGCGCGCCAGCGGTTTGCGGGTCCCCGAGCTGGTATTCGTGGAGCTGGATGCGGATCTGGCGCGTACCGAGCCGGACCCTGAGATCCAGGAGCTGATCAAGGCCAGCACCGGGCTCAACCTGGCGCTGGATTATCTGCCGGGCTCGGTGACCTTCGATCCGGTGGTGTGGCAGCCGGATTCGCTGCTGGCGTCGTCCGTGGTCTGGTTCGACGCATTCGTCAGCAACGTCGACCGCACCGCGCGCAACACCAACATGCTCATGTGGCATCGACAGCTGTGGCTGATCGATCACGGCGCCGCGCTGTACTTCCATCATTCCTGGGAGCGTTACCTGGAACGCAGTCGCGATCCCTTTCCTCGCTCCAGGGACCATGTATTGCTGCCGTTTGCCCGCGACCTGCGCCAAGTCGCGCCGGTTCTGAGCGCGCGCATCACTGCCGAAGTGATTCGCGATGTCGTGGCGCTGGTGCCGGACGCCTGGCTCGCCGGCGATACGTTCTTCAGCGCACCCGAGCAATATCGCGACGCATACGTTCAGTACCTGACGCAGCGGCTGGAAGCACCGCAAGCATTCGTGGAGGAGGCGTTGCGTGCACAGTCCGTATGACTATGCCATCGTGCGCGTGGTGCCCCGAGTCGAGCGGCAGGAGTTTGTCAACGTCGGCGTCATCCTGTCGTGCCAGGCGCAGCAGTTTCTCGAAGCATGCATCGAACTCGATGCAGCGCGACTGCTGGCGCTCGATCCCACTCTGGACATCGAGGCGATCCGCGCCAACCTCGCCAGCATTCCCATGATCTGCAGCGGCGGCCCGCAGGCAGGAGCCATCGGGCAGCTTGCGCAGCGCGAACGCTTCCATTGGCTGGTCGCGCCACGCAGCACCATCATCCAGACCTCTCCGGTTCACCTGGGACGTTGCCAAGAACCGGCGACAGCGCTGCAGCACCTGATGGACACGATGGTCCGTCCTGTTGCCAAATCCACGCGCTGATCGATCACTGTCGCCATCCGCCGACCGGCGCTTGCAGCAGCTCGCTGTGAACGAAACGACCACGGCGCTGTAACCCGCGCCTGGAAATCGGAACTCTGCTTCGCACTCGGGTATTGCGATTCGTGAACGTCGCGAGAGCCGCGCGCCGCTTCGTTCCCATCTCACACTGGCCGACGAATGGAGATTTCCGATGACCCATCCCAGACTCAACCTGCATGCCGCATTTCTCGCCGCCGGACTGCTTGCCGCAACACCGGCGCTGTACGCACAGACACCACAGCAGAATCCCGGACAGATGCCTCCCGATGTGACCGCGCCGCAATCCACGGCTCCCACGGCGCAGATCGACGATACCAAGGTCGATCAGTTCGCCAATGCCTACGTGGAAGTCCAGGCGATCCAGACGCAGGCGGCGCAGGAGCTGAACGCGACAACGGACGCCGCCAAGGTGACCGAAGTGAGAGCCAACGCCGAGAAGCAGATGATCGCCGCGGTCGAGCGTTCGGGACTGCAGGTGGAGGAGTTCAACCGTATTGCCGACCTGATGACCACCGACGTGGCGCTGCGCTCGCGCGTGATCGACAAGGTGCAGAAACGCAGCAAGGGGTGAAGCGTGCCCTGATCCGCCCGCCGCCCCCGCTGGACGGGAGTCCAGATGGATTCCCGCCGGCGGGAACGGCCGGTCCCCGGTAGATCAGACTTGCTCTAGTAGTGCGGCGGCCGCTCTTCCTCGGCGGAATACTCGCGCGGCTCGGACCTGATCGTGTCGATCCGGCTGGCAAGCGCTGCGAGCTGCGTGCGCAGCGCGTCCAGCTCCTGTTGCTGTCGATAGACCACGTCGCTCAGCTCCTGGGCTGCGCGCTCCATGAAGGCGAGCTTGAGCTCGATCCGTTCCACCGCGTCCTCGTTCATGTGTCCGGCCTCGACTGGAGAGAAGGAGGCACCGCCGGCTTGCCAGCGAATTTTCGACGGGCTAGCCTCGTTTGCCGTGGCCAAGGATATCAACGAAGCGGTGCGCGAAGTCTGCCTGTGGCTGCCCGAAGCCGAGGAATACCTGTCGCACGGCTCGCCCAACTTCCGCGTTCGCGGCAAAACGTTCGCCACCTACTGCGTCAATCATCACGGCGATGGCCGCGTCGCGCTCTGGCTGAACGCGCCTGATGGCGCACAGTCGTTGTACACCCAGGCCGAGCCGAAACACTTCTTCGTACCGCCCTATGTCGGTCCACGCGGTTGGCTCGGGGTACACCTGGACAAGGGCATCTCATGGAAAAGGGTCGCGCAGCTGGTGCGCGAATCCTATGAAAAGGTCGCGCCTCGGGCGCTTTCTGCCAGGATCGCCGCAACCATCGAGATCAGGCCGCCCGCCAAGACCTTGACAGCGGCGCAGATCGACCCCTTGCAGTCGAAACGCGCGCAGTCGGTACTGAAAAAACTGCGGAGACTATGCCTGGCGTTGCCGGAAACCGCCGAAGGCAAGGCATTCGGCATGCTGGTGTGGCGGGTCGGCAAGAAGGCCTTCGCCTGGGCCGGTCACCGCGAAACGCTGCTGCTGATGTTCTGGGTCGGCATCGATCGGCAGGCGCTGCTGACGAGTGACGAGCGCTACCGGATTCCGGCTTACATGGGCCACAACGGCTGGATCTCGCTGGACGTGGGCGAGCGCAGCGATTGGGACGAGATCGAGGCATTGATGCTGACCAGCTATCGGCACTTCGCACTGCGCCGGATGCTGAACGCGTTGCCCTGACCGTGCGGCGCGACCGGGATCGTCACGTTGTCTTGCCGAACGTCGTCGGCGCGGCCTACGGCGTGCCGGCCGCTCGGCCGGGCAAACAGGCCGGCGCTCTTCGCATGGCGCTATCGATTACCGCTCAGTGCGCCGACCGACGATCGGGCAGGAAGGCCGCAAGCACGCCGATGGCAGGCAGATACGCGCACACGCTGTAGACGAACTCGATGCTGGTGGCATCGGCCAGATGACCGAGCACCGCCGCGCCCAGGCCGCCCATGCCGAAGGCGAAACCGAAGAACAGCCCGGAGATCATGCCGACCTTGCCCGGCACCAGGTCCTGCGCGTAGACCAGGATGGCCGCGAACGCCGAAGCCAGAATCAGGCCGATGGGCACGCTCAGCACGCCGGTCCAGAACAGATTGGCGTGCGGCAGGATCAGCGTGA
>JBDHQY010000342.1:0-3708 GCA_039807315.1 Steroidobacter sp.
CGGCTCCTGGTTGCGCTCACAGGCTTCGGAGAACGGCTTCATGACACCCGCAGGAAGGTCGAGCGGTAATGCGCCAACTCGCGGATCGAATCACGGATATCGTCCAGCGCCAGATGCGTAGAGGATTTCTGGAAGCCCGAGTACGCTTCCGGCGCCCAGCGCTTCGCCAGCTCCTTGAGTGTGCTGACATCCAGATTCCGATAGTGGAAGTAGCGTTCCAGGTCTTTCATCTCGCGCGCCAGGAAACGCCGGTCCTGGCAGATGCTGTTGCCGCACATCGGCGAGAGCCCCGGCTCGATCCATTGGCGCAGGAAATCGATGGTCTGGCGCTCCGCCTCCGCGGCCGTGATCCTGCTGGCACGCACACGGGCGGCCAGGCCCGAAGAGGCGTGCTGGCGGCGGTTCCAGTCGTCCATGGCGTCGAGGACGGCGTCGGACTGGTGGATGGCCAGCACCGGCCCCTCGGCCAACGTATTCAGATGCTTGTCGGTCACCACGGTGGCGATCTCGATGATGTGGTCGGTGTCGGGCTGCAGCCCCGTCATCTCCAGATCGATCCAGATGAGTCGTGTCGGATCCCGGTCACTCACTCGTAAAACCCTTTGGTTGGTGCACTGGCAGCGTTGCCCATCATAACAGCAGCCGCTAAGCTCGCTCGAATGCACTGGTTTACAACGCTTTTCGTCGGGCTCCTGCTTGCTTCCACCGCGCTGCGCAGCTGGCTGAACCAGCGGCAGATCGCGGCCGTCGGCGCGCATCGCAACCGCGTACCCGAAGCGTTCGCATCGCAGGTGGATCTGGACGCCCATCGCAAGGCCGCGGATTACACCGTCTCGGTGGCGCGGCTCAATCGCTGGGACATCCTTCTCGACGCGCTCGTGGCGTTGCTGCTGACGCTCGGCGGCGGCATCGATGCGATCGACCGCGCCTGGCAAGTTGCCAGCCTGCCGCCGGCGTGGCACGGAACCACCGTAGTGCTGTCGACGCTGCTGCTGATGTCGGCGCTCGCCCTGCCCTTGTCCGTCTACCGCACCTTCGGCATCGAGGCCCGCTTCGGCTTCAATCGCATGACGCCCGGCCTGTACCTGGCCGATCTGCTCAAGAGCCTGGGCCTGACACTGATCCTGGGCGGCCCGCTGGTCTTCGTCATCCTGTTCTTGATGCAGCGTGCCGGAAACCTGTGGTGGCTGTACGCCTGGTTCGTCTGGCTGGCCTTCACGCTGTTGATCACCTGGGCCTGGCCGACGATCTTCGCGCCGCTGTTCAACAAGTTCACACCGCTGGCGGACGAATCGCTCAAGTCGCGCACCGAGGCCCTGCTGGCGCGCTGCGGCTTCTCGTCGAAGGGCGTATTCGTGATGGACGGCTCACGCCGCTCGGTGCACGGCAACGCGTATTTCACCGGCGTCGGCCGCAACAAACGCATCGTCTTCTTCGATACGCTCATCGAGCGGCTGCAGGCCCCGGAGATCGAAGCAGTGCTGGCGCACGAGCTCGGGCATTTCCGCCTGCACCACGTGCGCTCACGGCTGCTGCTGACCTTCGCCTTCAGCTTGGCCGGCCTCGCGCTGCTGGGCGCGCTCGCGGCATGGCCGCAGTTCTACAGCTCGCTCGGCGTGAGCCGACCATCGGCACATTCCGCCTTGCTGCTCTTCATGCTGGTACTGCCGGCATTCACGTTCTTCCTCACACCCATTGGCGCGTGGTGGTCCCGCAAACATGAATTCGAAGCCGACGAGTTCGCCGCGAAATTCGCCGATGCGGGCGAGCTGGCGCAGGCGCTGGTCAAGCTCTATCGCGACAATGCGACGACGCTGACGCCGGACCCGCTGCATTCGACGTTCTACGATTCGCATCCCCCGGCCCTGATCCGCATCGCGCGCCTGCAACAGCTGGCCGCGCGCAGCCTGTGAGCCCCCACCCCGGTCCTTTCTCTGGAGGGATGGGGAGCGGCTCCCTGATCAATGCGCCGGTCGAATTTCCCGCGCGTGTCATCGAATCGTTCGGCCGTCGCGCCATCGTGGAAACCAGCGACGGCGAGCGCTTCGCCGCTGAGCTGTTCGGCAAGCGGCTCACGGTCGTCTGTGGCGACTCGGTGCAGGTACGGCTGCCGCGCCCGGTCGCAGCCGCTTCCGGAGATGCGCCACGCATCGTTGCAGTCGAGCAACGCCGCACCTTGTTCGAGCGCACCGACAGCCGCGGCCGGACCGAACCGCTGGCCGCGAACCTCACCTTGCTTGCGGTCGTGGTCGCCGCCGAGCCCGAAGCCGATCCTTTCATGGTGGATCGCTATCTGGCCGGAGCGGCCTACGCCAACGTTCGCAGCGCCATCATCGTGAACAAGTGCGACCTGGCGGCGCCCGCCGCTTTCGAGTCGCTGATTGCCGAATATCGCCATGCGGGCTATCCCGTGCTGGAGCTCTCCGCCCGGCACAATCGCGCCATCGACCAGGTCCGCGAACTGCTGCGCGGCCAGACGACGATGCTCGCCGGCCAATCCGGCGTCGGCAAATCCACGCTCACCAACGCACTGGTACCGCAATCCGAGCGCCTCACCCGAACGCTGTCCGATTCGAGCGGCGAAGGCCGCCACACCACCGTATCGACGGCGCTGTTCCATCTTCCGGGCGGCGGCGAGCTGATCGACTCGCCCGGCGTGCGCGACTATGCGCCGGCGCTGATCGACGATGCCAACGTGCAGGTCGGCTGGCCGGAAATCCTGGCGCTGGCGGCCGGATGCCGCTTCAACAATTGCCTGCACCTGCGCGAGCCGGGTTGCGCCGTGCTCGAGGCGGTCGCCGAGAACCGGCTTTCGCCGCGAAGATACCAGAGCTACAAACGTCTGCTGAACATCATGCGAGGGCTCGCACCGGAGTACGAGCGAAGACGGTAGCAAGCGTCCCCCTGCTGATTCGGATGGATGCGCGCTGGTGCGGAAATGACCGGGAACGCGTCAGTCGAGCCTGGCTAGGCTGCGGAAATCTCTTCGATCCAATTCCGCAGTCGCTCGGGAACGAGCAGGTGACGTTGTGCCCGTGTGATTGCAACGTAGAGCGCCGAGCCAGCCGCAGCGAGCGTATCGCGCTCGGCACCCCACACGCGATCGACGACCTGCGGTGCCAGCATGACGGCTTCGAACTCGCGATTGCGTACATCCTCGACCAGCCCCAGCGCATAGCCCTGCGGGCCGTGTTCGACCAACCGGGAGGAAGTCCTCAGCCAATCCTCGCTACCGTAGCCGTTGCCGAGCATGCGCTCGATCCGCTGGAAACCGCTGTTGGCGTGATATTGCCTGGCAAGCGCTTCCCAGCTGTCGAAACGGAATAGCGCGGGGTGCCGCGGTCGCGAACCGTGCCGGTGCAGCTCGATACAATCCTTGACGAAAGCATCCAGGTCGCGCGCCGAGCTCAGCAATGCGAAATCGACCTTCTCGGCCAGGCGCTGCGCCCACTCGAACAATCCCCAGGTATCGGCCACCACGATGACGGCGGGGCGTTGCGGAACCTGCGGCTTGTCGTAGTACGCGATCTGCGTCTTGTGGAACGGATTGCCCTGGAACGGCAGCTTGGTCGTGCCCGGATGCGCTGCGATGATCGGATTCACGACCGCCTCGAGCACCTGTCCCGAACGTACCGAATGGGTCACGGCGCGCTGGCGAATGACATGCGTGCGCTGCTGCGGCCGGCCCTGCAGGTTCTGATACTCATC
>JBDHQY010000343.1:0-3695 GCA_039807315.1 Steroidobacter sp.
AGACGGTCAGTTCCAGGGCGTCGAACGAGGTGGGTGCAACCAGGCGTCCAATGGCAATCACGACGGCCGCTGCCAAGCCGCCCGGAAGCCAGGAAAATCGCGCCAGTTTGGATGCCACGGTAACCCCATCGCCAAAACCGCCACGAGTATAACGAATGCCCCCGCAGCAGATTGCTGGCGGCGTCACACACCGGCGCTTGGCTGGAGCTGTGAACCGGTTCACCGAAATCTGCGGTAGGCTTGCTGCCAACCTTCCCGGCATGCGCACAGCGCGCCTTCCATCGCTCCCATGGCCAAAGCTCGGCAGATCTTCGTTTGCGACCAATGCGGCAATGAGAGCCTGCAGTGGCAGGGCCTGTGTCCGTCCTGCGGCGCGGGCGATTCGCTCAAGCCGATGACGGTGACCAAGAGCTCGACCGAGCGTCGCTCGCTGGCCGCCTCGGGCGGCGCGCCGCAACGCCTGTCGCAAGTTGCAAACAGCGACGATCCACGCATCCAGACCGGCCTGAGCGAGCTGGATCGGGTGCTGGGCGGCGGCCTGGTGCTCGGTTCGGTGACCTTGCTGGGCGGCGATCCCGGCATCGGCAAATCCACCATGCTGCTGCAGGCCGGCGATGCGCTCAGCCAGATCACGCCCACCCTGTACGTGACCGGCGAAGAATCGTTGCGGCAGGTGAGCCTGCGCGCGCGGCGGCTCGGCGTGATCGGCGACAGTCTGCAGCTGCTGGCCGAGACCGGCATCGAGACCATCGTCGAGAGCGCCAAGTCCTGCGGCGCGCGCGTGTTGATCATCGATTCGATCCAGACCATGTACGCCGCCGACGTCGAGTCCTCGCCCGGCTCGGCCTCGCAAGTGCGCGAGACTGCCGCCGCGCTGGTGCGGTTCGCCAAATCCTCCGGCGTCTCGGTGCTGATCATCGGCCATGTCACCAAGGAAGGTGTGATCGCCGGTCCGCGCATCCTCGAGCATATGGTGGACACGGTGCTGTATTTCGAAAGCGATGCGGGCAGCCGTTTCCGCATGGTGCGGGCGGTGAAGAACCGTTTCGGCGCCGCCAACGAAGTCGGCGTGTTCGCCATGACCGAGCAGGGTCTGCGCGAGGTGAAGAACCCTTCGGCGATCTTTCTTTCGCATCATACCCAGCCGGTGATCGGCAGCGCAGTCATGGTGGCGCGCGAAGGCAGTCGGCCGCTGCTGGTAGAAGTGCAGGCGCTGACCGACGAAGCGCAGGGCATGAATCCGCGCCGCGTTGCCGTAGGCCTGGAAGCCAATCGACTGGCACTGCTGCTTGCGGTGCTGCATCGGCACGGCGAGGTTTCGAGCGTGGGCCGGGATGTCTTTCTCAATGTCGTCGGCGGCGTGCGCATCTCGGAAACGGCCGCCGATCTGGCCGCGGTGCTGGCGACGGTGTCGAGCGTGCGCGATCAACCGCTCGTTGCCCAGCTGGTCTGCTTCGGCGAGTTGGGCTTGGCTGGGGAAGTGCGGCCCGTTCCTTACGGGGAAGAACGTCTGCGCGAAGCGGTCAAGCACGGTTTCACCCGCGCCATCGTCCCAGAGGCGAACAAGCCGCGACGTGCCATCGAAGGATTGGAAGTGATCGGCGTCGAGCGTCTGCGCGACGCGTTACGCCACGCTTTCTGAGGCTTGAGCGGGCAGCGGAAGCTGACTGATATCGTCAGGCCTCATTGGAGCCGCGTGCTTCTGCCATTCCCGTGCGTCACTCCCGCGTAAGCGGGAATCCATCCGCGCCCACGCGGGTATGACGGAGTCGTTACTGTCCGCTGGACATCACTGCCGGCCGGATGCGGGCAGTCTTCACCGCATTGTCCACTGCCTGCAGGATCTCCACCGACAGCCCGCCCAGCGTCAGGCTGGTGCCTGGCTCGGGAATCTCCTCGAGATACTCGAGGATCAGTCCGTTCAACGTGCGCGGCCCGTCGGTCGGCAGCTGCCAGCCCAGCGTGCGATTCAGCACCCGCACGTTGATGGCGCCGTTGACCACGTAGCTGCCATCGCTTTCGCGGTGGATGTCCTTGTGCAGCGTGCCCGGATCGCTGGTGAACTCGCCGACGATTTCCTCGAGGATGTCCTCCAGCGTCACCAGTCCGCGGATGTCGCCGTACTCATCCACGACCAGCGCGATACGCCGGCGGTCGCGCTGGAAATTCTGCAGCTGCACGTCGAGCGTGGTGCCGTCGGGAACGAAGTAGGCTTCGCGCTGCCGGCTCAGTTCCAGCAGCGTTTCGCGCGAGATCTCGCCATGCGCGAACGCGTGGGCGACCTTCTTCATGTGCAGCATGCCGATGACATTGTCGAGATTGCCCTCGCACAGCGGCAGGCGGGTATGCGGCGTGGTGCGCAGCATGTCGAGGATCGAGTCCCAGTCGTCGCTGATGTCGATGGCTGCGATCTCGCTGCGGGGAACCATGATGTCTTCGACGGTGACCGATTGCAGGTCCAGGATGCTAGCCAGCATCCGTTGATGCGCCTGCTGGCCACTCAGGGCATTGTCGCCGGTGCCCAGCGACGGTGGTGCGGCGGACGTGGAGATTCCGAGGATTCGCACCACGCCAGCGGCGATCTTGCGGCATAGCCACACCAGCGGATGCAGTCCGCGTACCAGCGCCGCGCAGATCCAGGAGGCCGACAGCGCCAGCGCTTCGGGATACAGCGTGCCGCAGGTGCGCGCCGCGATTTCGGCGAAGATCAAGATGCTCAGCGCGAGCACGGCAATGGTGAGCGCAACCATGGGTTGGCCACCGATGCGCAGCGCCGTGGCGCCGGCCAGCACCGCTGCACTCACATTTGCGATGACCCGACACAACAGCAGTGTCGTGGTGAGCCGGTCGGACTGCGCCAGCAGCAACTCGGTGCGGCGCGCCCTGGCATTGCCGATGCGGACCAGATTGCGCAGGCGGTAGCGGTTGATGCCGAGCAGCGCCGCTTCGCAGGCGCAGAACCAAGCGGAAAGCGCGATCAGGATGCAGATCGCCAGGATCTGGCCGACGGGCCAGTCGGCGGACCATTGCAGGGAGCCGGACATCGGGCGGACGAGTCTCCCTCAGCCCCAGTGGCGGCCGAGGATGGATTCGAGCACGACCTTGGAGCCGAAGTAGGCGAGCACCAGCAGCGCGAAGCCACTCAAGGTCCAGCGTGCCGCGGTGCGGCCGCGCCAGCCCGAGTGCCAGCGGCCGAACAGCAGGATGGCGAACACCACCCACGCCAGGCACGACAGCACGGTCTTGTGGATCAGATGCTGCGCGAACAGGTTCTGGACGAAGACGAAGCCGCTGAACAGGGCCAGCGTCAGCACCGCGAAACCGGCGATCAGGGCTTGGAACATGCCGGCTTCGAGCGCCTCCACCGAGGGCAGGATGCCCAGCCAGCCGAGCGGCTGGCGGTGGCGCAAACGGCGATCGAGCAGCGCCAGCGCGATCGCGAGGGCGGCGGCGATCGTGACCAGCGCATAGGCCACCGTCGACAGCACGATGTGCGCGGTGATCTCCCAGCTGTAACGCTCGACCGCGAAACTGCGGGCTCCTTCGTCAGTGGTCGCCGCGACGATGCCGGCGACCACGGTCAGCACCGCACCGATGCCGGCGAAGCGCGGCCGACGCCAGGAAAGCAACAGGGCGATCAGGCCTACCAGCCAGCCGATGACGGACGCCGTCTCGGCCGCGGTGAACGCCAGTTC
>JBDHQY010000344.1:0-3690 GCA_039807315.1 Steroidobacter sp.
ACGAGCTTGTCGGTGCGCAGCTGCTGCGTGCGATGCAGATTGCGCCGCGCCTCATCGAGGCGGACCTGTACTTCGTCGAGATTCTTACGGGCGGAATCGAGTTGACGCTCGGCCAGCGCCAGGACCGGGCGCGTGGTGGTGTCGTCGAGCCGCGCCAGCAGCTGCCCCTCCTTGACCTCCATGCCCTCCTCGATCATGACCTCGGCCACCTTGCCGGTGACCTTCGAGGACACCGTGGACTGGCGGCGGGCCACCACATAACCCGAGGCATTCAGGACCGCCGCGCCGGTGCCGTCGCCGGTCGTGGCGGCAACCGCGGTCGCGGTTTCGACTTCGACGGCTTTGTTGCGCAGAAGCGCGTAAGCCGCGGCGACCACTGCAACTGCCAGGACGATGGCGATGAACCATTTGTAAGACCTGACCGAAGCGGCTGCGGCCGGCTCGCTGTCGCGTTCGATGCGCAGGCTGTCCAGGGCTTTGGGATCGAATGACATGTGCTAGGGCCTTGCGGGAAAGCGGCGCGAAATTCTAATCCCGGTGCCGGCATGCGTTAAGGCGCCGCTGCCAGGCATTCGCACGGGTCCGCGTGACGGTGGCGAGAAGCGGCTGGTGGGCCGGAACGGGCTCAAACCGGTTCACGCTGCGATGCCAGGCCGCTTTCCGTAACCGGGGCCGTCGGCAGCGTGAGATAGAACACGGCGCCGTGGTTCGGCCGGGACTCGGCCCAGATGCGGCCGCCGTGACGTTCGACGATGCGCGCCACCGTGGCGAGCCCGACGCCGCTGCCGGGGAATTCCGCCGGCCCGTGCAGTCGCTGGAACGGCTTGAACAGTTTCTGCTCGTAGGCCATGTCGAAGCCGGCGCCGTTGTCGCGGACATACAGGGTCGTCATCGGGCTGGCATGCGTCTGCCCCAGCTTGATGCGCGCCTGCGGTGTTTTCGCGGTGAACTTCCAGGCATTGCCGATGAGATTGGCGAGCAGGTTGCCGATCAGGCGCCGATCGCCGTATGCGTGCATGCCTGGCTGGATCGTGATTTCGACGTCGCACGCCGGCTCGTGCTGACGCAGGTCGGCCACGATCTCCTCGGCGAGCGTGCTGATGTCGACGCTCTCGCGATGCAGCGTGTGCCGGGAAATGCGCGACAGCACCAGCAGCGCCTCGATCAGCTCCGACATCTGCTTGACGCTGCCTTGGATGCGCTGCAGGCGGCGTTTCCGCTCCACGGTCGCGTCCTCGCCCAGCGCCAGCTCCAGCAGGCCGGCCTGTCCGGCGATGGTCGTCAACGGCGAGCGCAGATCGTGCGAGACCGAAGCCGTGAACGCCTCGAGCTCGCGATTGGCCCGCGCCAGCGACTCGTTGGCTTCACCCAGCTGGCGCTGACTGGGCAGCGACAGGAGATCGGGCAGCCGGAGCCACAGCAGCAGCACCGTCGGCACCGCGGCCACGGCCGCAACGATCTTCAGCCACCCTTCGATCCGGTGCTCGGCGTGCCAGACATTCCACGCGGCCAGCAGATGAGCCGCGCCGCAGGCGATGCTGAAAATGCCGAACCACACCAGCAGCCCGGTCAGCGGCAGGTCGCGTCGCCGCCGCGTCACTTGGATGAGCACGAGCGGCAGGACGAAGCAGGCCATCGCGATCAGGATGTCCGGCAGCGCGTTCAGCCAGGGCGCGCCCGGGGTCCACAGGGAGCTCGCACCGTGCGGCATGAAGTGCTGGGTATTGAGCGAGGGCACGTCGAGTTCCGTCATGCGGGCTCCCTATTTGATTGGCCGCCGAAGTGTAAACGGCCGATTTACGTCGGCTGTTCAGTGCGGTCGCCACATGGCCCGACTGCACGGGCAGCCCTGCCAATGATCGACGCTCAGCCTCGTCCGTGGACTTGCGCGGCAGGCGGAAGGGCGGATCGAAGTCGTCCGTCCAGCGCTGGCGCTCGGCGCAACATATAAGTTTTACCTAACATTTACACGAGCAATCGGCGGAATTATCGTGCGCGGCCACTCGATGTTGTTAATGATCGAGAGCCAACCCGCGAGTCCGCGCCGGCCAGATCCGGCCGGCACAGGGCGAGGCCGGATCGATATCAGGTCGTGCCATCGGCATAGCCAATCGGTATTGGAGCTGTACCGGCTGGACGGTTAATGTACCGTCCAGCCGGTACAGTCCCGTCCGGGACCGCCGCCGAGGTTTTCTTAATCCCATGGTCGCAGAACAAGTCGCTCTAGGGTCGGCTCGGGAACGTGTTCTCGAAGCCGCCGAACGGGTCGTTTCGGAAACGGGCGCGGCGCGCCTGACGCTCGATGCCGTGGCGCAGGCCGCCGGGGTCAGCAAGGGCGGCCTGCTCTATCACTTTCCGTCCAAGGAATCGCTGCTGGCGGCGCTGGCGAAACGCTACGTGGAGGGCATGCAGCAGTGCGTCGAGGCCGCCAAGTGCTCGATGCGGGCGGGCGAATCCGGACGCGATCTGAAGGCTTGCATCATCGGCGCGCTCAGCGATCCGCGCGCCAAGGCGATGGGTGCGGCGTTCCTGGCCACGGCGGCTTCGGATCCGACGCTGCTCGAGGTGATCCGCGAGCACATTGCCGAGCACAACCAGGAGCTGGCGGCGGCGCGCGTCGACTTCGCCCGCGCCGCGATCATCCTCCTGGCGATCGATGGTTTGAAGATGCGCGAGGCGCTGCGCATTTCGGCGTTCAGCGCCGAGCAGCGTGCCGCGATCGTAAACGAACTTCTGAAACTGGCCGACGAAGCACACAGGTAATACGTATGTCGAAGGAAGCTCTGTTGAAGGACTCGACTCGAGGATTGGGGAGTATCGGCGTGCTGGCTGCTGTCCTGCTCGCAGTCGGCGGCTGCGGCGACAAGCAGCAAGGGTTTCAGCCGCCGCCTCCGGAAGTGGCGGTCAAGAAGGTCGACGCCGGCGCGGTGCCGCTGGATCTGACCTACACCGCGCGCACCGCGGGTTCGCGTGAGGTCGAAGTGCGCGCGCGCGTGGGCGGCATCCTGCTCAAGCGTCGGTTCGAAGAAGGCAGCCGCGTGCGCGAAGGCCAGTCGCTGTTCCAGATCGATCCGGAACCGATCCGCGCCCGGGTCGCCTCGGCCACGGCCGATGTCGCGGTCGCAAAGGCGCGCCTGGATGAAGCGCGTCGCCAGAAGGATCGTGTGGTACCGCTGTTCGAGAAGAACGCGGTCAGCCAGAGCCGTCGCGACGAAGTCGTCTCGGGATTCGACGTGGCGCAGGCGAATCTCAAGGCCGCGGAAGCGGCGCTGCGGATGGCCAGGCTCGACCTCGAATACAGCGACGTGCGCGCGCCCATCAGCGGTCTCACCAGTCGTGAGAACGTTTCCGAAGGCAGCCTCATCTCGCTCGACAAGGATTCGAGCCTGCTGACCCGCATCGTGCAGATCGATCCGCTGTACGTGGAGTTCTCGGTGCCGGAAGCCGAAGCAGCGCTGCTGCGCACTTCGCTGGCACCCACGCACCAGGGACCGCCGCCGCTGGTGAAGCTGCTGCTCGAAGACGGCTCGGAGTATGCCGAGGCTGCCAAGCTGACTTTCGTCGACAACGCCGTCGAAGTGAATTCAGGCACGGTGCGCGTGCGCGCGGTGCTGCAGAACAAGCTGGCGCAGCTCTTCCCCGGCCAGTTCGTGCGCGCCCATGTCGAAGGCGTGTCGCTGGCGAACGTCA
>JBDHQY010000345.1:0-3678 GCA_039807315.1 Steroidobacter sp.
GAGCTGATCGTCATCAAGGTCGGCCTGGACATCGGCGTGATCAGCGACGAGCTGTTCACCATGCTGCTGGTGATGGCGCTGGTCACGACCGTCATGACGGGCCCCTTGCTGACATTGTTCACGGGGCGCGCGACGAAACAGGAAGATTTCGGCGAGTCGCTCGGCAAGCGGCGTTAGCGCTCTGACTTACTCGTCGTTTGTCATTTCCGCGGAGGCGGAATCCACCCGAATCGGCCAGATGGGCTCCCGCCCCCGCCGGCGGGCTCTGCGCGGGAGCGGCGAGTGGGGCGGGTCTCCCTAGCGCCCGAGCATCACTGCTGCCCGGCCTTCCGCCAGCAGCGCTCCGGCATGCGAAATCCGGAACGAGTACTGCAGGCTGTCTGCGCCGGCCTGCAGGCAGGTGGCTTCGACGCACAGGCTTTCCTGCAGATCGTCGATGCGCCGGCAGTGGAACGAAACGGAGCGCAGCGACACCAGCATTCCCGGCACGGCCGTTGCTCCCTTCGATCGGGATTTCAGCGCGCCGTGTACTGCCATCGCCTGTGCACCGTACTCGCATAGATGAACCGCACGCAGCTGCGCGTCGGATCGCAAGGGGTTGGACAGCGAACGGTGCGTGTCGGTTTCGATGCGGATGCTGTCGTCGTTCCAGTCGACGACCCGCTCCAGCAGACACATCGAGCCCTGGTGCGGAACGAGGCTGGAGAGGGGCGGCTGTGTGCGATCCGGCTCGCCGCTCGCCGGCGCCGCATGCTCGTCGCGGCTCGATGCGGCTTTGGCGTGACTCGCTGGCGACACGGCGGCGCTCGGCGGCTTTGGCTTTGCATCGGCCGGATCCGCTGGGTGCGAATCCGGCGCTGTTCCGTGGCCGGCTCCCGTCGTCTCGCGGGTCAGCAGCAGTGCCAGCACGAAATTCGAAAGCACGCCCAGCGACACCGTGAGGCCGATGGCTCGCAGCACCGGCAGGTTCGATATGGCGAGCAGCGCGAACACCATCAGCGTCGAGAACGAGCACACCAGTACCGCGTGCAGTGTCCGGCGCTGTTCATGCGGATCCTCCGCGGCGTGCTCGAAGAACAGCGCATAGTCCAGGCCCAGGCCGGCGGCAAGGATCAGCGCGATCAGATGGAACATGGTCAGCGGCACGCCCGCGCCGTGCAGCGTCGCGATCAGGAGCAACGTCGTGAGCGCCATCGGCGCCAGCACACGCAGCACGCGCCGGCGATCGCGCAGGGAGATTGCGATCACTCCGATCAGCAGCAGCGTCGCCGCGCCAAGGCTCCACAGCAGCCGGGTCCGCTGCTGCTCGACCAGCGACTCGGAGGCCGATTTGAGATCGAGCAGCAGTACGCCGGAACCGGCCGAGGCCGCGAACCGTCGCAGGGCTGCCGCATCGGCGACACCGGCGAACGTCACCAGAGCGGTCACCTTGTGTTCGTGCCGGGTCAGCAGCATGTCGAGTCCCGAGCCGAGCGGAGACTGGCGCAACGTAGCGGCGGACAACGGCGGCAACTCGCGTGCCTGCTCGACATCGCGAATGAAGGGCTCGAAAACGTCGGTGCGAAACGGCATGTCGGTCAGCGCGCGATCCAGCGATTGCCGCAGGCTCGCTGCGTCGGGCAGCTTTTTCTGCCGCTCGATCTGCCGGTCGGCTGTCGGCACGTAGCGCGCTGCGTGGTCGTAGCCGGTGATGGCACCGCGCTGCTTCAGCAATTCGAGCTGCGGATCGAGCGACTGGAGTCTTGCCAGCGCCGCTTCGTCGTCGGGAGCTTCGATGACCAGCATGTAGCGCAGATCCGGCGTGCCGAGCTGCGAGCGCAGCTCCTGGTCGCGCATCAGCAGATCGTGCGGCAATGGTGTCAGTTTGCTGAGATCGTTCTCCCACATCGGTCCGGGCACCAGCGCTGTGGTCGCAACGCACAGGATGACCAGAGCGACGCCCGCCCAGCGTGGCCGCGGCAATCCGGCAATGCGCCGCCACAGCCGGCCCAGGAACTCGGAATCGCCGAGATCGCGGCCCGAAGGATCGATCAATCGCGGCAACAGGAAGCGCGTGCTGAGACCCGCGGCCGCAAGCGACGCGACGGTGAAGCAGGCGAGCTGGGCCAGGCCCACCACGCCCGAGAACAGGAACGTGGCGTAGGCGATGCAGGTGCTGGCGACACCGGTGGCCAGCGTCGGCCACAGACTGCGGGCGGACTGCAGCGGCGAGCTGCCGGGGCGTTCGTGGCTGAGCAGATGCAGCGGATAGTCCTGCGCGACGCCGATCAAGGTGAAGCCGAAAGCCAGTGTGATGCCGTGAACCGCGTCGAACAGCAGGCTCACCGCCAGCAGTCCGGCGACGCCCGCGCTTGCCAGCGGCAGCGAGCTCAGGATCACGCTGCCGATGCTTCGATACGCAATCAGCAGCAGGATGATCATACCGACAGTCGCCGCCGTCCCCAGCGTCTGCGCTTCGCCGCGCGTGCGTTCTTCCATCAGCACGGAAAACGAGCCGGGACCGCTGATCGTCAAATGCAGTTGGCCGGAGGTGTCGATCGAACGGAACGCCTGCTGCAGCTCGTCGATGGCCGCGCGCTGACGGTCGGGATCGAAGGCCGGCGCGACCGTTTCCGCGATCAGCAGGGCGCGTTTGCCGTCGGCGTCGAACCAGACGTCGTACAGCCGGTTCGGCTCCTGCATCGGCTGCCAGTTCTGCAGCACCTTCAACAGCTCGAGCGTCGGGTCGCGCGGCAGCAAGGGTTCGAGCATGGCGCCGGCAGGGGAGGCGAGATCGCGCGCCCGCGCCTGCAGCTGCTCGTGCAGGAATTTGCTGTCGAATGGCTGTGAATCCAGGGTTGGCGACAGCAGGAAGCGGTAACCGAGCAGCTCGTCCGGCACGGCGTCCAGCGACATCTCGCCGTTGGTCACCAATCGGAAGCTCTTGCTTTCGCTCAGGGCCGAGACGAACGCGCGGGACGTGTCGGCCAGCGTTTCCGCCGCCGCGCCGTCGATCGCCATCACCAGCACCCGCGATGCCGGGCCTTCGCCTATTTCATCCAGCAGCAGACGCTGCTCGGGCGTGGTCGGCTTGGGCAGGAACAGCCGCAGGTCGGTGCCGACCACCAGGTCCTTCTGCACATACCAGCCCAACGCCAGCACGGCCAGGGACCAGCCGAGCAGCAGCGCGATGGCCGAGGCGGTGCGCTTCATTCGTTGTTCTGGCTGCAGAAGCGATCGAGCCACTCGCGTGTCACCGGCTTGGGCAGCTCGGCGTGGGTTGCCGCTCCCAGCAGCATCACGCTTGCTCCATTGTTGTCGCCGACGATGGAGAAGCAGCGCGGCACGTCGCTGCGCCCTTCGATCCGGATCAGCTTCACACGCCTGCTCAGGCGTGCGTCACGCGGCGCAAGCAGTATCCGCCAAGCATCGGAGTTGCCTGCCGCGTCGATCGTGAACTCGCGTTCCACCGCTGCGTGATCTCCGCCCAGCAATGAAGTGAAAGCGCTCAACAATCCTTGCAGCTCCGGGGCGCGCTTCAGGCCGAAGCTGCGCTCCGGCTCGCCTTCGCGGCGCACGCGCACCGAGTCGCCGCGGATCTCGGTGGTCTCGCGATACGGCTGGGTCACCTGGCGGTCCAACGAGGTGGCGCCCTGGTAGCCCAGGGTGCCGGAGACGATGAGCGGCTGTTTCAGCAGC
>JBDHQY010000346.1:0-3668 GCA_039807315.1 Steroidobacter sp.
CGGTTGTCGACGAAGCGCAGCGCCAGCAACTGCTGCTCGCCGCACGCAACCAGATCGCCGGGATTGGCGAACTCCGCCAGGCCCTCGCCGTGCGCCACCGCGATCGGCATGCGCGAGCCTTCCATGCCGGCGAAGAACAGCGACGGCGACTTCATCACTTCCACCAGACTCAGGCGGCCCTCGAACTGCTCGGATCGATTGCGCACGAAGCGCGGCCAGTGCTGCGTGCCTGGAATCAGCGTGCGCAGCGCCGACATCATCTGACAGCCGTTGCATACGCCCAACGAGAACGTGTCGGGCCGAGCAAAGAACGCGCTGAAGTCCTCGCGCAGACGTGGATGGAACAGGATCGATTTCGCCCAGCCCTCGCCCGCGCCCAGCACGTCGCCATAGGAGAAGCCGCCGCAGATCACCAGACCGCGGTAGTCCGCCAGGCGCGCACGCCCGGCGACCAGGTCGGTCATGTGGATGTCGTAGGGATCGAAGCCGGCGCGATGGAAAGCCGCCGCCATTTCCACGTGACTGTTGACTCCCTGCTCGCGCAGGACGGCTACCGGGGGCCGCGCGCCCTTGGCGATATACGGCGCGGCAATGTCGGCCTGCAGGTCGAACGTCAGCTTCACATTGAGCCCGGGATCTTGCGGATCCGTCGCAGTCTCGTACTGCTCAAGGGCGCACTGCGGGTTGTCGCGCAACTCCATCATGCGATAGCTGGTCTGCGACCAGGCGCGGCGCAGCTCGGTGCGCGATTCATTCAGCACCGGCGTGCCGCCCGCGAGTATTCGTACCCGATCGTCCGTCGAGACACTGCCGATGGGTCGATGCGTCAGGCCATGACGATCGAGAGTCTCCTTCACCGCCGCGACTTCGGCACTGGGAATCTGCAGCACCGCGCCCAGCTCTTCGCTGAACAGGCAGGCAGCCGCTTCGGCGACGCTGCCGCTGATCTCGACATCCACGCCGCAGCGGCCGGCAAACGCCATTTCGGCCAGCGTCACGAACAAGCCGCCGTCGGAGCGGTCGTGATAGGCAACGATGAGACCGCGCGAACGCAGCTCGACGATGGCGGCGAAGAAGCGCCCCAGCAGCTGCGGATCTTCGCAATCGGGCGCGTCGGAACCGAGTTTGCCGTAGACCTGCGCGACACAGGAACCGCCGAGCCGGTTGCGCCCGTTGCCCAGGTCGATCAGCCACAGCAGCGAAGGACCGACATCGGTGCGCAGCTGCGGCGTAAGCGTCTTGCGCGCATCCCGCACCGGCGCAAAAGCCGAAATGATCAGCGACAGCGGCGCCACCATCTTGCACGCCCGCCCCGCCTCCTGCCAGCTGGTCTTCATCGACAGCGAATCCTTGCCGACCGGAATCGTGATGCCGAGCGCCGGGCAGAACTCCTCGCCGACCGCCTGCACGGTCGCATACAGATCCGCATCCTCGCCAGGCTCGCCGCAGGCGGCCATCCAGTTGGCGGACAGGCGCACGTCGGAGATCTTGGCGATATCCGCGGCGACGATGTTGGTGATCGACTCCGCCACCGCCATGCGGCCGGACGCCGGCGCATTCAGCAGCGCCAGCGGCGTGCGCTCACCCATCGCCATGGCTTCGCCGGTGTGCGATGAGTAGTCGCTGAGCGTCACCGCCACATCGCTCACCGGCACCTGCCATGGACCGACCAGCGGATCGCGGCTGATGAGCCCGCCCACGGTGCGATCGCCGATGGTGACGAGGAACGTCTTGTCGGCGATCGCCGGGAATTGCAGCAATCGATAGGCCGCATCGCGCACGTCGATTTTCGCCGCGTCGAAGTCGTCGGATATCGGCTCCAGGCGACGCACGTCGCGCGTCATGCGCGGCGGCTTGCCCAGGATCACGTTCAACGGCACATCGACCGGGGGTGCCTGCAGCAGCGGGTCGTCGACCTTGAGCCAGCCGTCGTCGGTGATGTCGCCGACCACCGCGTAAGGGCAACGCTCGCGCTGGCACAGTTCGGCAAAACGCTGCAGCTGATCCTGCGCGATGATGAGCACGTAACGCTCCTGCGCCTCGTTGCACCAGATCTCCAGCGGCGACATGCCAGGCTCATCGGACGGCACCTGACGCAAGTCGATGCGCCCGCCCCGATCGCTGTGCGCCACCGACTCGGGAATCGCGTTCGACAGGCCGCCCGCGCCCACATCGTGAATCAACAGGATCGGGTTGGCCGCGCCCAGCGCCCAGCACTGGTCGATGACTTCCTGCGCGCGGCGCTGGATTTCCGGATTGCCGCGTTGCACGGAGGCGAAGTCGAGATCTTCCGCGCTGGCGCCGCTGCCGACGGAGGACGCCGCGCCGCCGCCCAATCCGATCAGCATCGCCGGGCCGCCCAGCACGACGATCTTCGCGCCCGGCGGAACGTCGGATTTCTCGACGTGCATGCGCCGCACGTTGCCGACACCACCGGCGATCATGATGGGTTTGTGATAGCCGCGCAGCGTGGCGCGCGAGCCGGATCGCGTCTGCGTCTCGAAGGTACGGAAATAGCCCAGGATGTTGGGGCGGCCGAACTCATTGTTGAACGCCGCCGCGCCGATCGGCCCCTCGAGCATGATATCGAGCGCCGCAGCGATGCGCGCCGGGCGGCCGTGATCCTGCTCCCAGGGCTGCACGAAGCCGGGAATGCGCAAGTTCGACACCGAGAATCCCGCCAATCCCGCCTTCGGCTTGCCGCCGCGGCCGGTCGCACCTTCGTCGCGGATCTCGCCACCCGAGCCGGTGGCCGCGCCCGGGAAAGGCGAAATCGCCGTCGGGTGATTGTGAGTCTCCACCTTCATCAGGATGTCGATCGGCTCGGCCGTGAATCGGTACTGGTGCGAATCAATGTCGGCGAACCAGCGTTTGCCCGCGGCTCCTTCGATGACGGCCGCGTTGTCGCGGTACGCGGAGAGCACACCTTGCGAATTGCGCTCGTGCGTATTGCGGATCATGGCGAACAGGGACTTGGGCTGAGGCTCGCCGTCGATGATCCAATCGGCGTTGAAGATCTTGTGGCGGCAGTGCTCGGAATTGGCCTGCGCGAACATCATCAGCTCCACGTCGGTCGGATCGCGCCCCAACCTGCCGAAGCTCGCCACCAGGTAGTCGATCTCCTCGTCCGACAGCGCCAGCCCCAGGCTCCGGTTCGCCTGTTCCAGCGCCTGGCGGCCGCCGGCTTGCAGCGCCACCGTATTCAATGGCCGCGGCGACTCATGCGCGAACAGCTGCGCCGCAGCCTCGAACGAGAACACAGCCGACTCGGTCATCCGGTCGTGCAGCAGCGGGGCGATCGATTCGAGCTCCTCGCGCGCCAAAGCCCGGGTGGCCTGCACGCGAAAGGCGCTGCCGCGTTCGATCCGCTCGATCGCATCCAGACCGCAGACGTGCGCGATGTCGGTGGATTTGCTCGACCAGGGCGAGATCGTGCCCGGACGCGGCGTGACGACGATCAGGACACCGCCCGGTGCCAGCCCGGCATCGTGGCGCGGACCGTAGGTGAGCAGTGCCTCGACGACCTGCCGCTCTTGTGCCGACAGCTCGCGCCGCGTCTGCACGAAGTGGACGAAACGCGAGGTCAGGGATTCGACCGCGGCGCACCGCGCCCGGACGGCGGCAAGGTATTTGCTGATGCGGAAATCGGAAAGTGCGGGGGCGCCGGT
>JBDHQY010000347.1:0-3667 GCA_039807315.1 Steroidobacter sp.
CCGGCGCGCGCATCGTGCATGATCCGCGGCTCACCTGGGCGACGCTCGACATGGTCGAATCGCTCGGCGGCAAGGCGGTGATGTCGAAGTCCGGCCACGCCTTCATGAAGGACGTGATGCGTCAGGCCGATGCCGTGTACGGCGGCGAGATGAGCGCGCACCATTACTTCCGTGCCTTCGGCTACTGCGACAGCGGGCAGATTCCGTGGCTGCTGGTGACCCAGCTCATGGGCGAATCGGGCAAGAAGCTATCGGCGCTGGTTGGTGAGCGCATCGCGAAGTTTCCAGCCAGCGGCGAGATCAACCGCAAGGTGGCCGATGCCAAGAGCACGATCCAGCGCGTGCAGGAGCGCTACCAGCCGGGCAGCCGCAGCATCGATTTCACCGACGGCCTGTCGATCGAGTTCGAACGTTGGCGCTTCAATCTGCGCTCTTCGAATACCGAGCCGTTGATCCGCCTCAACGTCGAGAGCCGTGGTGATGCGGCCCTGATGCAGGAAAAAACGGCCGAACTGCTGCAGCTGATCGGCGGCGAGCCCGCTCATTGAGCGGGGGCGTGATCACAAGTTCTTCCGCCCGCCGGCAGAAGGTCTGACCGACTCGTTCCTGGTCATTCCCGCGTCAGCGGGAATCCATCTGAAGCAGCAGCATGGGCTCCCGCCTGCGCGGCAGTGACAGGTAAATCAGAGCATCCTCAGGGAGGGTGGGTAGAACCGTTGAATCAGGCAATACCTGAGGCAGACGCTCGCAGGCGGGTCGTATAGTTGCTGGGTTCGCGGGATGAGGATGCGCGCGTGGCGCACTAGAAAGACTGGAACGACCAACCCGCCAGTCAGTCAGCTTCGTCCCGCATCAGACCAATCAGGTGACGGCCGGCCGATGGATCGCACGATAGCTGTATCTGTGCCTCTGCTGGTGGTTCTGGGGCTGGCATTGATTCTGTTGCCGGTCCTGCTGCTGCGTCGTGAGCGACGACGCCAGGCGCACGCTGCGTTGGCGCGGCATGCGGAAGCTCTCGACATTCCCCGGCGTACCCGCGCCGAGACGTTCCGTGAGTCGCAGCGCGAAGTGCTGCGCATGATCGCCAGCGGTGCGGCGTTGCCCGATGTGCTGCGGCGCATGTGCAGCCTGGTCGAAGCCTTCGACTCCGAGCTGAAATGCTCCATCACGTTGATCGACACCGATCGCTGGGCGCTGGGTGTGGTGACCGCATCGAGCCTGCCGGCGACGTTCACGTCGGCGCTGGAAGGCACCTTGGCCGGCTCGCCCGGCGGTTCCTGTGCCATAGCCATCGCGCGCGCCGAGACGGTGATCGTCGAAAACATCGCGACCGATCCGCTGTGGGCCAACAACCGCGAGTTGGCGTTGTCGCACAAGCTGCGCTCGTGCTGGTCGGCGCCGGTGTTCGGTGGCGGCGGTCAGCTCATCGCGACCTTCGCCGTCTACTATCCCAAGCCGCGTCGTCCCTCGCAGCGCGAACTCGATCTGATCCAGGCGGCGAGCGAGCTGGTATCCGTGGCCATCGAGCATGCCCGCGCCGAAACCCAGCTGCGGGAAAGCTGGACGCGGCTGGAGCTGGCGCAGCGCGTCGCCCGGCTGGGCTACTGGGAGCGCAACCTGCTCAAGCAGCGTACCGTGGTGTTCGGCGATGCCAGGGCCATGCTGGATCTGGATGCGGGCGAGACCATCGACCTGGATACGCTGCTCGAGCGCGTCGTGGACGAAGATCGGGCCATCGTACTCACGGGTTACCAGGAGAGCAGCGACGGCAACGCGCCGATGGATCCGCTGCAATTCCGCGTCCGTCATCGCGACGGCAGCATTCACCACATCCTGGCGCAGCGCCGCAGCTTTCGCGACGACACCGGCCGAGTCACCAAGGTCATCAGCACGGTGCAGGACGTTACCGCGCAGCGGGAAGCTGCGCTGCTGCAGCAGGCGAGCGAGGAACGCTTCCGGCTGGTGGCCGAGCACACCGGCCAGCTGATCCTGGATTGCCGACTCCCGAATCGGGAAATGCGTTGCGCGGGCGCCGTTCGCGAGATTCTCGGCGAGCAGATTGCTGCCACCGTGGCGACCAGCTTCGAGGTGGGCGAGTGGCGCAAAGCCGTGCATCCGGACGACATGTCGACGGTGGAACGCGCCATCGAAGGCCTGCTGCGTGGCGAGCGCATTTCGGTGGCATTCCGGTTGCTGCGTGTCGACGGGCGCGCGCTGGATGTCGAGGCCGTCGGCTCGGCCATCATGGACGAGCAAGGGCAGGCGAGCCGCGTGATTGCGACGATATCGAATATTTCCGAGCGCCGGCGCGGCGAAGCGGAACGGCAGCGCTATCTGGCGCAGCTGGCCTTCCTGGCGGACGCCGCCCGCAAGGTCAATTCCGTGGTGTCCGTGGCGGAGCTGCTGCAGATCATTACCGATATTGCGCGCGATCTGGTCGGCGCTCACGTGGCGATCAGCGCCGTGGTGCCTGACGAAGGCTGGCGCGACGGTCTGCGAAGCATGTCCGCATCGGAAAAATACTCGTCGCTGGAACACAAAGGATTCATGGCGGCCGTGCCGGCTGCGGGATGCGACGCCTTGAAGATCACGCGTCGCTCGCGTGCCGCCGTGACGGACGAGCAACACGATCTGGCGGCCATCCTGGA
Source organism: Steroidobacter sp. (assembly GCA_039807315.1). GTDB lineage: Bacteria > Pseudomonadota > Gammaproteobacteria > Steroidobacterales > Steroidobacteraceae > Steroidobacter. The sequence continues at coordinate 2,649 of JBDHQY010000347.1, forward strand.
TGCATCGGGCGTCATGACCGTTCCGCTGGTGACGCCGGGCGGGCGCGCCAACGGACTGATCCGCGTGGCCGACAAGCTCGAGGGGGATTTCAGTCCCAACGACGAACGCGTGCTCGGGCAGCTGGCCGATCTCGCCGCAGTCGGCATCGAGAACGCGCGTCTGTATGGGGAGCTGGAGGCCCGCGTGCGGCAGCGTACCCAGGAGCTCGAGCAGTCCAATCGCGAGCTGGAGGCCTTCAGCTACTCGGTTTCCCACGACCTGCGCGGTCCGCTGCGCGCCATTGCGGGTTTCAGCGGCTTGCTGCGCGAACGCCACTACGAGCACATCGATCCCGACAGCCGGCGCTATCTCGACCGTATACAGGCGGCGACCCAGCGCATGTCGGGCCTGATCGACGACCTGCTGGAGCTGGGGCGAGTGACGCGGATGGAGTTGCGGCGCGAACCGGTCAACCTGTCCGCCCTGGCCGAAGTCATCTTCAATCGCATTCGCGAGCGGGCGCCGGAGCGGCTGACGCAGTTCGTCGCCGAGCCGGGGCACAGCGTCGACGGCGACCTGCGGCTGCTGGAAATCGTGCTGGAGAATCTGCTCGACAACGCCTGGAAGTTCACTGCGGGTCGCGTGCCCGCCGACATCCGTTTCGGCGCGAGCAGCATCAACGGTGAACGGGTCTTCTTTGTTCAGGACAATGGCGTAGGATTCGATCCACGTTACGCCAGCAATCTGTTCGGGGTGTTCCAGCGCCTGCACGCCGCCACCGATTTTCCCGGCACCGGGGTCGGGCTGGCCACCGTGCAGCGCATCGTGCAACGACATGGAGGCAGGATCTGGGCCGAGGCCGAGGTGGAGCGCGGAGCGGCCTTCTACTTCACGTTGGATTGAGGGTCGGCGATGACGGAACGATACATCCTGCTGGTGGAAGACAACCCGGACGACGAAGAGCTGACGCTGCTCGGCCTGCGCAAGAACAACCTGACGCACGACATCGTGGTGGTCCGCGACGGCGTGGAAGCGATCG
>JBDHQY010000003.1:0-18505 GCA_039807315.1 Steroidobacter sp.
GGCCGGTGTTCAGCCTGCGCACGCTGCTGGAAAGCGCGGAATTCCTGCAGGCCGCCGCCTCTTGATGAATCCAGGACAGCGACATGGCCCCGAGCGATCCTCTTAAGAAAATGTACGGCGTGCGGTTCCTGCCGCCGCTGCTGGCGCTGGCGCTGCTCGCGATCGTCGCCGCCGTGGCGCTGCTTGCTTTCGGCGGCGGCGGTGCCAGCCAGGGCTCGACGCAGAACCGGCAGCTCAACCAGCTGGTGGCGCTGTCGCAGAAGATTCCGGCGCAGGCCAGCGGCGCGCTGGCCGGCAAGGCCGAGGCCTTCGATGCCCTGGGCAAGACCGTCGAGCGCTATTCGCAGCTGTCGCAGTCCATCGGTGCCGAGGCCCAGGGGTTCGCTCCGGTGGCGGAGTTGCTCAAGCAGTCGCAGACGATCGTGGGGTCACGCGAAGCCACGCTGGCCGTGCAGAAGGCGGCGACCGACGTACGTGCGCTGGTGCCGCAGTTGCTGCAGGGCTTGGGCAACGTAGTGAGCGCGCTGGGCTCCAATGGAGTCAGCGGCATGACGCGGCACCTGGAGCGGTTCGAGCTCACGGGTCTGCGCGTGCAGCAGGATATGGACGCCTTGGCGGGCGGCGTGGGCGATGCCTCGCTGATCGCACGGCGCCTGGCCGACGGCATCGACTACATCGGGCAGGTCGTCGGCGGTCTCGGCGGCGAAGATGCCGGCCTCGGCCTGACCAAGGTGACCGGCGCCGAAGCCGAAGCGCGGCTGAAGACCTTGAGCGGGCTGTACTCGCAGACGAGCGAGCAGGTGCGCACTGCGATCACCTCTGCCGAGCGGGTACGGCAGGCGCGCGAGGCGAGCATTGCCCTGGTGAGCGATGCCGACAAGATCTACGAGCATTTCGAAGGCCGGATCGACGTGGGCGGCAGCAGTGGCGGCGCGCTCGTCAACAGGATCCTGCCCTTGTCGCTGCTCGGCATCGCGGCTGCGGCGCTGATCGTGCTGGCGGTGCTGTTCGCCACCGGCGGCAACATCCGCAAGGCGGTGGAGCTGCAGGGCAGCCGCAACGAGCGCAACCAGGAGGCGATCCTGCGCTTGCTGGACGAGCTGTCGAGCCTGGCGGACGGCGACCTGACGGTGCAGGCCACCGTCACCGAGGACATCACCGGCGCGATTGCCGATTCGATCAACTATGCGATCGAGGCGCTGCGCGAGCTGGTCGCCACCATCAACGATTCGGCGATCACGCTCGATGCCGCCGCCAAGCAGACCCAGAGCTCGGCCGGCCACCTGGCCAAGGCCTCGGTGGCGCAGTCCAAACAGATCGCGCTGGCCTCGGAATCGGTGGCCGCCATGGCCGGCTCGACCGAGGAAGTCTCGGGCAACGCCGAGCGCTCCGCCGACGTGGCGCGGCACTCGGTGGACGTGGCCCACAAGGGCGGCGATGCGGTGCGCCGCACCATCGACGGCATGAACGCCATCCGCGAGACCATCCAGGAGACCTCCAAGCGCATCAAGCGCCTGGGCGAGAGCTCGCAGGAGATCGGCAACATCGTCGAGCTCATCAACGACATCGCCGAGCAGACCAACATCCTGGCCTTGAACGCCTCGATCCAGGCGTCGATGGCCGGCGAGGCCGGGCGCGGCTTCGCGGTGGTTGCCGATGAAGTGCAGCGGCTCGCCGAGCGCGCCGCCAACGCCACCAAGCAGATCGAGGTGCTGGTGCGGACCATCCAGGCCGACACCAACGAGGCCGTGGTATCCATGGAGCGCAGCACCACGGACGTGGTCGGTGGCGCGCTGCTGGCGGAGAACGCCGGCGCGGCGCTGGAGGAAATCGAGCAGGTGTCCAACCAGATCGCCAGCCTGGTGCAGAACATTTCCGCCAGCTCGCGCCAGCAGGCCACGGCGGCGCAAAACATCGCGCGCAACATGAATGCACTGCGCGAGATCAGTACGCACACGGCGGAGAACTCGGCGGCGACATCCAACTCGGTCGGCAAGCTGGCCGAGCTGTCGGCGCAGTTGCGCAAGTCGGTATCGGGCTTTCGTCTGCCCGATGCGGCTTCCGGTGGCACGGAGCTGCTGCGAGATCCGGCGCGCGACATCGCGCCAGCGCTCGCCACAACGCCGTTGCCGAAGAAAGTCAGCGGCCTGAACGCGTAGCCTGGGCCAGGTGAAGCAGGCGCGTCGGCTTAAGGATTGCCCACAACACTATGGCTGAGTTGTCTTCGCAAACCCTGCACATCGTCGCGCGCGAGCTCAACAACGAGCTCAACGAAGCGCGTGCTGCGCTGGAGACGTTCGGCGATCAGCAGGATAACGTCGCGCTGTTGCGTCGCTGCGATGAACATTTGCATTCGGTGCACGGTGCGCTGCGTGTGTCCGAGGTTTACGGAGCGGCGCTGCTGGCCGAGGAGATGGGTCAGGTCACGCGCTACCTGATCGATAATTTCACCGAGAAGCGGCACCTGGCGGAAGGTCTCGATGCGTTGATGCGCGCGATGGTCCAGCTGCCGACCTATCTGGAACGGGTGCTGAGCGGCGGCCGCGATATGGCGCTGGTGCTGCTGCCGCTGTTGAACGATCTGCGCGCGGTGCGCGGCCATGCCTTGCTGTCCGAAGGAACGCTGCTGCTGCTGAACCTCAACTCGGACCCGCAGGCAAGCCCGGTGCCGGCGGCGCCGGGCGAGGGCGTGCTGACCGTCGCTCAATGGGCCCGCAAGCTGCGCACGCGCTTCCAGCTCGGCCTGCTCGGCTGGATCAAGGGCGAGCGCACCGACCAGAACCTGGAAATCCTGTCGCGCGCGGCCGAGAAGCTCGAGCAGGTGGCGACCACCCAGACGGTGTTCCAGCTCTGGTGGGTCGTCGGTGCGGTGCTCGAAGCGCTGCGCGATGGCGGGCTCGAGGGCAGCGCTTCGGTCAAGCGTCTGCTCGGCCAAGCCGATCGCGACATGCGGCGGTTGTACGAGCAGGGTGAAAGCCGCTACGCGGATTCTCCTTCGCTCGAGCTGCTGAACAATCTGCTGTACTACGTGGCTCGCGCGCGCACGCATGGTCCGCGTGTCTCCGCCGTGCGCGCGTCCTTCAGGCTCGACGAGCTGCTGCCGGTCGACGATAGTGTCGAGCAGGCGCGCGAAAGCCTTTCCGCGCCGTCGGTCAAGCTGATGAAGACGGTCGCCGCCGCGATCAAGGAAGACCTGAGCCGCGTCAAGGATGCGCTGGATATTTTCGTGCGCCGCGGCGGCACGCAGGTCGAGGAGTTGGCGCCGCAGCTGGAGCTGCTGAAGAAGATCGGCGACACGCTCGGCGTGCTCGGGCTGGGAGAGTTGCGCGACAAGGTGCAGACCGAAACCACCGATCTGCAAGCCATCGTCGCGCAGCAGGCGCCGATGGACGAAGGGGCGTTGCTGCGCATGGCGGCAACGCTGATCAAGGTCGAAGACAGTCTGGATGAACAGCTGATCGGCATGATCGTGCCGCTGGCCGAGCCGCAGGGCGCTCCGGCCAGGCCGGCCGGTCCGGACGACATCGAATTCCGCCAGGTGACCGAGGCGGTGCTGCGCGAGTGCATCGTCAACATGGCGCGCATCAAGGAAGCCGTCGCGCAATCGATGGACAAGTCGCGCGACGGCCAGGCCATCGATCAGATTCCGTCACTGGTACGCGGCATTACCGCCGGTCTGGTGATGTTGGGCAAGACCCGCGCGGCGGAGACGATGGAAGGCATCGACCGCGCGCTGGCGCAGTACGTGCGCTCCGATGGCATGACGTTGCCGCAGGAAGCCGTCGACCGGCTTGCCGACGCCATCGTCGCGGTCGAGTACTACATGGAGACGCTGCAGGCCGGCCGCGCCGATCCCTGGTACATGCTCGACAACGCCGAATCGTGCATCAAGTATCTGGCGGAAACAGAGCCGGTGCCGCGTGCCGAGACGCTGGCCGCGCCGGATCCTGCCCGCACCGTCGTCATCGAGCCGCCGTCGCAGATGGTGGCCGCGCCGTCCGAACACGAGCGCACGGCGATTCTGAATCGCGCGTCGGCGGCTGTCGCGGCGGAAAAACTGGCGTCCGTTCCTGCATCTGCGGCGACCCAGGTGATCCCGCCGCCGCCGATGGTCCAGCCGGCCGACGGCGAGATCGATCCGGAATTCCTCGAGCTGTTCATCGAAGAGGCGAAGGACGAGATCGCCAAGCTCAAGAAGCTGTTCCCGCTGTGGGACGAGAACCCGCAGGACCAGGATTCGCTGGTCAACATCCGCCGTTCCTTCCACACGCTCAAGGGCAGCGGCCGCATGGTCGGCGCGCAGCTCATCGGCGAGTTCGCCTGGTCGGTGGAGAATCTGCTCAACCGTGTCATCAACAAGACCCTGGAGCGCACGCCCGACATGATGGCGGTGCTGCGCGAAGCGGTCGCGGCGGTGCCGGAGCTGGTGGAGCAGCTCGAAACCGGGCGTGTGCCGACGCGTGACGTGGCGCGGATCATGACGCAGGCCAATGCGATTTCGGGCGTGCATCCGCAGCCAGCGCCGGCTGCAAAGCCGGTGCCATCGCAGTCCGCCGCAATTCCGGTCGTGCCACCGACTGCCACGCCCGCGCCGGAAATCGTCGCTGAAAAAAAAACAGCGGTCGTGCCGATGGATTCCGCCCTGCACGAAATCTACGCCAAAGAAACCGCGGGACATCTCGCCACCATCCGTGAATTCATTGCCGCCAGTGCCCTGGCGAGCGAGCCCTACGCCGTCACCGAGGCGCTGTATCGTTCGTGCCATACGCTCAGCGGCACGGCCAAAACTGCAGGCGCGCGCCAGGGCATCAAGATCGCCGAGCCGCTGAACCGCTATATCCGCAAGCTCCATGACAACTCGGCCGGCCTGTCGGCCGCCGGACTGGAAGTGCTGAAGGACTCGGTGGCCGCGATTCAGCAGGTGGTCGATCACATCGACGAGGACACCGGATTTTTCCTGAATCACGCGCGCCTCGTCGATCGCCTGAACGATCTCGAGCATGCGCTGGACGGCGAGATCGCGCGGCTCACCGAGACCATGGAAGTGACGGGTGACGTGTCCGGCGCCGCTGGCGCGGCCCGGCCGATATCGGCATCGCACATTGCCGCAAGCGTGGAGTCGTCCACCGAGGCTGCAGAGCAGGAGGGTGCGCAGGCCGACTCCCAGGCCATGACCAATGTGTTCGGCGCACAGGAATTTCCGAGCGTCAGGCCGCGTCCAGAGGCCATCGAAGTCGTCGAGCTCGAAGACATCGAGGCCAGCGAGCTGGAGATGCTCGAATGGAGCTACAAGAACTTCCCGACCGAAGATCCCGCCGTGCGACAGCCGCAGGGGGCGCTCGAGGTCGAGTCCGAGCAGGAGCCTGGGGCGCAGATCGCGATGGCAGAGACGCTGCCCGATGACGATGGCGGCATCGTGGTCGAAGAAACGCTTGCCGACGACGCGGCGGCGGACCAGGGCATCGTGGTCGAGGACATCGAAGCGCTGGCCGAGACCAGTCAAGTGCCGGTGCTGATGGTGCAGGGCGAGGAGCCGACCGAGGACATCCTGATCGAGGCTGTCGAGTTGCCTGCGACCGATGAGTATCGCGACGACGCGGTGGCTGCGGAGAGCGCTGCGTCGGCGATGCAGTCGGTGTCGTCCGCGTCGGAAACTCAGCGACAGCGGCAAGCTCTGAACCAGCTGTCGGAAGCGGCGCCGGAAATGCAGCCGGACGCATCGATGCAATCCGCCGCCGAAGAGCTGCAAGCGCTCGACCCTGCGTCGCCGCCCGTTCCGGCATCGATAGCCGATGCGATGAGCGCGCCCGAGGCACCGCAGCCACCGCCGTCCGCCGCTTTCGCAGCGGGTGCGGGCAGCGCACCCCTATCTGGCGCCGAAGAGGAAGCCGACGACGATTTCGATCCGGATGTCGCCGCGATCTTCACGGAGGAAGCCGCGGAGCTGCTGGAAGCAGCGGACAGCGCCTTGTCCTCCTGGGCTCGCGACCGCAGCAACAACGCACTGGTATTCGAATTGAAGCGCGCCCTGCATACGCTCAAGGGCGGTGCGCGCATGGCTGGCATTCGCGCGATGGGCGATCTGAGTCACGAGCTCGAATCGTTGATGGAGCGGGTCGAGGCCGGGCACGTGGCGGGTGAGCAACCGGTGTTCGACGGCCTGCAGGCCGGCCTGGATGCCCTACATCGCATGCGCGATACGGTCGCAAATGGCGGCAGGTGCGCGGGTCCTCGCGAGCTGATTGCGCGTATTCGTGTACTTGCCGGACATGAGGAGCCGGCAGCGTCCGCTGCCATGCCGTCGCCGACTGCGCCTGCATCGACCGCAACGGCAGCGCCGCTGCTGACTACGCAGTACGAAGTGCCGCATGTGCTCGTGGATACGTCGTCGACGGACATCGTGCCGACGCTGACCGAGCATTTCGCAGCCGAGACGGACACGCAGCCGGCCGAGCCCGTTGCAGCAACCGGCGCGATGGGCGATTTCGTGCAGCAGGATGCGGAAGTCGAAGCCGAGTTCGGTGCCGACGAGCTCGGTGCAGCCGCGCCGCGGCCATCGGTTCGTGTCGACGCCGCCACGGATTCCAGGATGGGAACAGGCGCGGCGACGCTGGATGTCGCATCGCTTTCGCCTGAGCTGCCGCCGGATACAGCGGCGACCCCCGAGCCGGAATTCGTACCTGCGCCGGCGTTGCCGCCCGGTCGCGAACCGCATGTGCAGGAACGGCAGGAGTTCGCACGGGTCGACGCGGAACTGCTCGACAACCTGCTGAACAACGCCGGCGAGGTCAGCATCTTTCGCTCGCGCCTGGAACAGCAGATCGGTTCGATCGAATTCAATCTGGCCGAGCTGGGGCGCACCGTCACGCGCTTGAAGGAGCAGCTGCGCAAGCTGGAGCTCGAGACCGAAGCCCAGATCCTGCATCGCCATCAGGAAGAACATCCCAACCGCGCCGACTTCGATCCGCTGGAGCTCGACCGCTATTCCAGCATCCAGCAGCTGACGCGGGCTTTCGCCGAGTCGGTCAGCGACGTCGGCAGCATCGAGGGCCTGCTCGAGAATCTGACGCGCGAGGGCCAGAACCTGCTGCTGCAGCAGGCGCGGGTCGTCACCGAACTGCAGAACGGGCTGATGCGCACCCGCATGGTTCCGTTCCAGCGTCATGTGCAGCGTCTGAGCCGTCTGGTGCGGCAGGTCGCCGCCGATACCGGCAAGCGCGCCGAACTGGTCGTCGTCGGCGCTTCCGGCGAGCTGGACCGGCAAGTGCTCGATCGCATGCTGCCGCCGTTCGAGCACATGCTGCGCAATTCCATCGTGCACGGCATCGAGTCGCCCGAGGAGCGGCGCGACAAGGGCAAGCCGGAGGGCGGCACCATTCGCGTCGGCCTGCACCGCGAAGGCGCTGAAATGGTCATAGCGCTGGAAGACGACGGCCGCGGCATCGACGTCAACGCCGTGCGCGAGCGTGCCCGGTTGCGAGGCCTGGTGAAGCCCGGTCGCGAATTGACGGACGAAGAGGCGCTGCAGCTCATTCTGGAACCCGGCTTCAGCACCGCCAGCACGGTCACGCAGCACGCCGGCCGCGGCGTCGGCATGGACGTGGTCGTCAACGAGATCAAGAAGCTGGGCGGCGCGCTGTTCACCGAGTCGCAGCCCGGGCAGGGCGTGAAGTTCACCATCCGTCTGCCGTTCACCCTGGCGATCACGCAGGCGCTGATCGTGCGCACGGGCGAGGAGCTGTATGCGTTGCCGCTGCCCTCGGTCGAAGGCGTTGCGCGCGTGCCGCGCTCCGACGTCCAGCAGCATCTCGCCGAGGAGACGCCGACGTTCAACTACGGCGGGCAGGTCTATCGCTTCCAGCACCTGGGCGCGTTCGTCGGCGGCGGTCCCTCGATACTGCCCGACGGCGACGTGTCGGTGCCGCTGATCCTGATCCGCGCCGGCGAGCATTCCACCGCCATCGTGCCGGATGAGCTGGTCGGCAGCCGCGAGATGGTGGTGAAGTCGGTCGGGCCGCAGATCGCGACGATTCGCGGCATTTCCGGCGCCACCATCCTCGGCGACGGCCGCATCGTCATCATCCTCGACATGGGCGCGCTGGTGCGCTCGGAATGGCGCGACCGTCCGCAGCTCGAGGCGGGTCCGAAGCGGGATCGCCGCACCTTCGCGCTGGTGGTCGACGATTCGATTACGGTGCGTCGCGTGACGCAGCGCCTGCTGGAGCGCAACGGCATGCGGGTGATGACGGCGAAGGATGGCGTCGACGCGCTCTCGATCCTGCAGGAGCATGTTCCGGACGTGATCCTGCTCGATATCGAAATGCCGCGCATGGACGGTTACGAGCTGGCGACGCATGTACGCGCCGATGCGCGCCTGGCCGATATTCCGATCGTCATGATCACCTCGCGCGTCGGCGAGAAGCATCGCGCCCGTGCCATCGAGATCGGCGTCAACGATTACCTCGGCAAGCCCTACCAGGAGAATCAGCTGCTGGATGCGATCGAGCCGCTGGTCGAGGCGCGCCGGCAGGGAGTGTCCGCGCGATGAACTCCGAACTTGCCCACGAGCTGTACAGCCTGCTCATCCCGCTCGGCCAGGAACGGCTGATCGTGCCGCGCGCCTGCGTGGCCGAGGTGATCACGTGGCAGGCGCCGGAGAAAATGCCAGGCACGCCGCCGTGGTACCTGGGCACGATTCAATGGAGCGGCCGGGAAGTCCCGGTGATTTCCTTCGAGGCCGCCTGTGGCCAGCCATCCCCGCCGCCCGGTACGCGCACGCGTATCGTGATTTTCATTGCACTGGGCAACCACATCACCGGCGGTTACTTCGGCCTGATCACGCAAGGGTTCCCGCAGCTGGTGCGCGTCAACGCGGATGTGGTGAAACCGGATCCGAGCCGCAGCTTCTCCGACGACGGGCCGGTGCTGTGCCAGGTGCGCATGCTGAACGAGTCGCCGCTGATCCCGGACTTCGAGTGGCTGGAGCGGATGATCAGCGAGGAAACCCGGGCGGCGTAAGGCATCTCGTCATGCCGCGCCGGCGGACATTCCGGGCTTCCCCGCAGGAATGGCTTCCCGTCCCGCCCGCGCGAGTACGCGCTTTGCGCGGCAATGACGAATGCACCGGCGGCCTGTAGCGCTCAATGCCAGGATCCGTCACGCCGGCCGTCCCTACTGCAAATCTCCCCACAATGCCTGCAACACCGACAAGGCCACCACTGCGGCCGTCTCCGTCCGCAGCACGCGCGGCCCGAGTCGGACCGGCATGAAGCCGGCTTGCTGCGCCGCGCCGACTTCATCGTCATCGAGTCCGCCTTCCGGCCCGATCAGCAGCTCGACTTTCGGCGGCAGGCTGGCGAGGCCGGTCAACGAAGCCGGTGCGGCAGGGCTGAGGACCAGTCGCATGCCGTCCTTGCGTACGTTCGCCAGGTAGTCGCGCAGGGTGATCGGAGCAGCGACGGCGGGAACGCGCGAACGTCCGGATTGCTCGCAGGCGCCGATCACGATGCTGCGCCAGTGAGCTTGTTTCTTGTCGGCCTGCCTTTCATCGAGGCGCACTACGCTGCGCGCCGTCAGTACGGGCGCAATGGCAGCGACGCCGAGCTCGGTTGCCTTCTGCAGCGCCCAGTCCATGCGTTCGCTGCGCGAGACGCCCTGCACCAGCGTGATCCTGACCGGCGATTCGGCGGTGCCGGCCGTCTGCTGGCGCAGATGGACGGTCACTTTGTCACCCTGCACGGCGACGATCTCGGCTTGATAGTCGCTGCCGTTGCCGTCGAAGACCAGCAGCGGCGCGCCTTCGCGCATGCGCAGCACACGGGCGACGTGATAGGCGCCGGCCGCCGAGAGGGGAATCGTCGTGCCGTTCTGCAGCGGACCTTCGCAAAATATCCGGTTCAGCCTCATGTTCCCTCGGCAGCCGCGTGATCAGGGAGCGGATTGTAACGGAGGCCGCCGGGCATCGTGGGTGTGCCGGTGCGGCCGCAATTGTGGCGGCGTTGCCCATTGCTGTCATCGGCGTGTCTTCGCTGTTGCGAATGCCGGTCTCGCGTACCATAGCGCCTCGTTCCAGGGAGCCGTGACCGACCATTCGCCATGCCGCGAGCATTCGGGCCGATCGATGTTGAAAGCGGGCTGCTGCGCACGGCGCGGCAGGTTCCTTCGCCCAATTGCGACGACCGGCCAGCCGGCGTCGCGCCCGATCTGATCGTGATTCACGGCATCAGCCTGCCGCCAGCACAGTTCGGCGGGCCGTGGATCGACCGGCTGTTCACCAATACATTGCCGCCCGACCGGCATCCGTATTTTGCCGATGTCGCCGGCCGCAAGGTGTCTTCGCATCTGCTGATCCGGCGCGACGGCGCAGTCGTTCAATACGTGCCGTTGCAGCGCCGCGCCTGGCATGCGGGCGTTTCCAGCTATCGCGGCCGCGAGAGGTGCAACGATTTCTCGATCGGCATCGAGCTCGAAGGCGCGGACGAGATCGCGTACGAACCGGCGCAATATCGGGCATTGAGCATGACGATCCTGCAGCTCTGCGCTGCCTATCCCTCGCTGTCGCTCGAGCACATCGCCGGTCACAGCGATATCGCGCCGGGCCGCAAGACGGATCCAGGCCCTGCGTTCGACTGGCCACGGTTGCGGGCGCTGCTTCGCTTCGACGCGCAGTGGTCGACGCGATGAGCGAATTCGCGGTTTATGACAACCGGTGCTGCGGGGCTGCCGATACCCGCCCGCGGAGGTTGGAGGGTGGCCGGAGCGTTACTCGGGCAACGACTTTGCAGAAAGTCTCACTCGATTGCGATGGCCGATTCGAGGCACCGAAGCACGGACGGCGCTTCCGAGCGCTGGGGGTTGTTCTAGGTGTATTGCTTACAGGCCTTTGCCTCGCGGTCTCGATGTCTCGACCGGCCGTCGCTCAGTCGCGCGACGCCGTGCCGGTGCAGCGGATCGTCAGCCTCGCGCCCAATCTCACCGAGCTCATGTTCGCCGCCGGCGCCGGCGATCGTATCGTCGGCACGGCGCAGTACAGCGACTATCCCGAAGCGGCACGCTCGATTCCCCGCATCGGCGATGCATTCCGCTTCGATTTCGAGCGCGTGCTGGCGTTGCGGCCGGACATGGTGCTGGCGTGGGAACCCGGTACGCCCGCCGCTGCGGTCGAGCGCCTGAAGTCGCTCAGGTTGCGCGTCGTCACGATCACCACCAGCCGCATCGCGGACATCCCGCAGGCCGTGCGCGAGCTCGGACGAATCGCTGGAACAACGACCCGGGCCGAGCAGGCCGCCGCCCGTTTCGAAAGCGACATCGAAGCTCTGCGACGGCAGTACGGCGGCCGGCCGCCGCTGCGCGTTTTCCTGCAGATCAACGATCAGCCGCTGTATACGGTGAACGGCAGGCAGATCATGAGCGAGATCATCGATCTGTGCGGCGGCCGCAACGTGTTCGCCGACCTGAGCGACCTGGCGCCGCAGGTCGGGGTCGAGGCGGTGCTCGCCGCCGATCCACAGGTCATCGTCTCGACGGGAAATCCTGATGCCGCGGCGTTCAAGCAATGGCAACACTGGCCGCGGCTGGCGGCGGTGAGTGCCGGCAATGTCTTCGCACTGCCGCCCGACGATCTGGCGCGTTCGACGACTCGCGTGGCGGCCGGTGCGGCGGCAATGTGTCGCACCCTTGAGACGGCGCGACAACATTCGGGCCTGTCGAATTAGAATCGCGCCCCCGGAACGTAGCCGCCGGCCGGCTGCGGTCGCCAAAGACAAGAAACGCGATATCCAATGATCCGATCCTCTGCCGCGCTGATGACGTTGCTCGCCTACTGCGTGGTGGTGTTTGCGATTGCCGTGTGGGGTACGCGGCGCACGCACAGCGCGAACGATTTTTTCCTCGGCAATCGCCGGCTTGGCCCCTGGCTGGTGGCCTTGAGCTACACGGCCAATGCGTCCCCTGCCTGGTTGCTGTTCGCGATCGTCGGCGCGGCGTTTGCGTGGGGGCTGTCGGCGGTGTGGATCTGGATTGCCGTGGTCTGCGGCTATGCCTTCAATCTGTTCTATCTCGCGCCGCGCCTGCGATTGCTGTCGGGCGCGCAGGGCAGCATCACGCTGGCCCAGGTGCTGAGCTCCGGAACCGGTGATCGCCTGCAGCCGCTGATCGTGCGCTCCGCCGCCGTGATCACGGCGATTGCCCTGATCCTGGAAATCGGTGCGGTGTTGCACAGCGCAAGCAGCGTATTCGCGAGCGGTTTCGGCTTCGATGTCACCACCATCAGCATCACGGCAATGGCGGTGCTCGTGGCCGCCACGTTTGCCGGTGGCTACTGGTCGGCCAGCCTGGCCGACGCGCTTCACTGCGGCTTGCTGCTGGTGGTGGCTGTTTTCATGCCGCTGTTCGCGCTGGCCATCAGCGGCGACCTGGAACAGCTCAGGATCGGCTTTGCCGCGCTCGGACCCACCACGACCGATTGGTTCGGCGGCCGTGGCGGCGTGGTGGCGATTGCCTTCGTCATCGGTATCGCCGCTTTCGGCTTCGATCTGCCGGGGCAGCCTCATGCCGTCACGCGCTTCATGGCAGCGCGCGATGAAGCGACGCTGGGTCTCGCACGCTGGATCGCAATCGGCTGGATCGCGACGCTGCTCGCGGCGATGCTGCTGTGCGGCTGGTGCGCCAGCGTGCTGTATGCGGGACTGGAAACGCCGGGGGAGGCGCTGTTCGTTCTGGTCGAGCGGATACTGCCGCCGACCCTGTCGGCCGTCATCGTTGCATTGCTGGTCTGCACGCTGCTTGCCGGAATCGCCAATCGGCTGCTGGTGCTGGCCGCGAATTTTTCGGCAGACATGCGGCGTGCGAGCGCGCGGGTGTCGTTCGAATGGGCGCGTCTGGTGCTGATTCTGTGTGCGATCGTGGCGCTGTGTTTCTCCCTCTACGCCAGACCCAATCTGCTCCAACAGGCGATGTTCGCGTTCTCGATTCTCGGCGCCTCCTTCGGCCCCTTGCTGATCGTCCGGCTCACCGGCAAGCGCGTGCGCCCCGGTTCGACGCTGGGGGCGATGTGGGCCGGCTTCATTCTGACCTGGCTGTTCCACGTCCTGCCCGATGCGCCGGGCGATTTTCTCGAGCGCGTGCTGCCGTTCGTGGCGTCGCTCGGCATCGCGTTGACGGGCGGCGAACGCCGCAGGAATCCGGATCGCGCCGATCGCTCGCAGGAGACGGTGCACGATCGGGTGCCGATCTGAGCCGCCATGCACCGGACGACAGCTCGAGACGCGGCGAGGAATCCCTGCACGGTGCAGGCGAGGCATCGGCAGGTGATTTCATGGCCGCAAATCGATTCGGGCAGCGATGCTCCGCCGCCCGGCCGAAGGTAGGCAGCAGATGGCGACGTCCAGGAAGCGAAGCTCGCGCCAGGTGAAACGCCGCTCGAGCGGACCCACGAAAAAGGGCGCGCGTTCGGGTCCGGCGTCGAAGCGGCAGCGAGTGGGTAAGGGCGCACGGAATACGAGGTCGTCGCGGCCCCGGACTGTGGATGCGAGCCTCACCGCGAGAATTCTCGCTGCCGTCAGAAGTATTCCGCGCGGCAAGGTCTGCACTTACGGCAACGTTGCCGATGTCGCTGGCCTGCCGCGTCGCGCGCGCCTCGTCGGCACGACGCTTCGACAGACTCCCGCATCCCGCGACCTGCCCTGGTATCGCGTCATCAATGCCGGCGGCCGCATCTCCTTTCCGGTGGGCAGCGATGCCTATGCGCGCCAACGCAGGAAACTCGAAGCGGAAGGCATCGTGTTCCTCGGTGGCCGCGTGGACCTGAAAAGGTACGGCTGGCCTGCGCTGCCGGAGACGCTGGACGAGTTGTTGTGGAAGCTGTCGTAGATCCCAGGGTCTGAGCGTCTTCTGCGGGCGTTAACCCGATTGCCGCCTGCTCGCCGTTCATAGGGCAAACAGCGCGTCGTGCGGCTGTGCGGAGAGCCCCATGAGAAGTCTGGCCCGTGGATGTTCCGTTCTGACGATGACGGCGCTGGTGGTGGCGTGTGCCGCGCAGCGCGACGGCGACAGGCAGGTATCGCAAAAGACGGATGCGTCGATCGACCAGGCCGCGGTCCCGGCACCCCCGTCGGTTTCTCCAATGCCGCGTCTCGAAGTGCCTGTCGAGCCCGCGACACAAAAGGCAGATGCGCGAGAGCGCAGCGAGGTCGCCGTCATGGCGCCGACGCGGGCCATTCGGCAACAGGTGTCTGCGGCGCGTCACGCTCCGATGGCCGGGAACGTGGCCGAGTTCTGCTGCATGCCGGTCTATCGGCAGCCGAGGGACACCGAGCAATACCAGCACTTGAACGACAACCCGGTGCATCTGGTTGCCGAGCAGCCGGTCTCGACTTTTTCCATCGATGTCGATACCGGCGCCTACGCCAACGTCCGGCGCTTCCTGAACGATGGGCGGCTGCCGCCGCAGGACGCGGTGCGCATCGAAGAGATGATCAACTACTTCGATTACCAGTACGCGCCGCCCACCAGCCGCGAGACGCCGTTCCGGGTGGCCACCGAGCTGGCGCCGGCGCCCTGGAACCACGAGGCGCTGCTGCTCAGGATCGGCATCAAGGGCTTCGAGATGCAGGCCAATGAACGGCCGCCCGCCAATCTGGTGTTCCTGATCGATGTATCCGGATCGATGCAGTCACCCGACAAGCTGCCGCTGCTGAAGAACGCCTTTCGGCTGCTCGCCGATCAGTTGACGGCTCGCGATCGCGTTTCGATGGTGGTCTATGCCGGCAGCTCGGGCGTGGTGCTCGAGCCCACACCCGGCAACCGGAAGCACAGGATCCGTGAAGCCATCGATCGGCTGCAGGCCGGTGGCTCGACCAATGGCGCCGAAGGCATCGAGCGCGCCTACCAGTTGGCCCAGGCGGCACACATCGCCAAGGGCATCAATCGCGTGGTGCTGGCGACCGACGGCGACTTCAATGTCGGCACGGTGAATTTCGAGGCGCTCGTCGACCTGGCCGAGCGCCAGCGCGCCTCGGGTATCGCGCTGACCACGCTCGGCTTCGGCAGCGGCAACTACAACGACCGGTTGCTGGAGCGGCTGGCCGATGCGGGCAACGGCAACTACGCCTATATCGATTCGCTGTCCGAGGCGCGCAAGGTACTGGTTTCGGAGCTGACCGCGACGCTGGCCACCATCGCCGAGGATGTGAAGATCCAGGTCGAGTTCAACCCGGCGCAGGTGCTCGAGTACCGGCTGATCGGCTACGAGAATCGGATGCTGGCACGCGAGGATTTCAACAACGACCAGGTCGATGCGGGCGAGATCGGCGCCGGCCATCGCATCACGGCCCTGTACGAGATCGTGCCGGTCGGTGCCAAGGGCCGGGTCGATCCGCTGCGCTATGGCGCGCTCGACAAGCCTTCGAGCGCGGCGCGCAACGCCGAGCTGGCGAATGTCCGGCTGCGATACAAGAGGCCGGGTTCGACCGCCAGCCAGCTGCTCGAATACCCGATCGCCAGACAATCGCTGCTGGCAGCCGACAGGACTTCGCCGGATCTGCGTTTCGCCGCGAGCGTCGCGGCTTTCGGCCAACTGCTGCGCGGCGGCAAGTATCTCGGAACATTCGGCTACGAGGACGTGGCCAAGCTCGCCCGCAGTGGATTGGGCGCGGACGATGAAGGTTACCGGCGCGAGTTCGTCTCGCTGGTGAAGCTGGCGCAGACTTTGGCACCGCAGGATTCCGGCGAGAAACTCGGGCAGGTCGAACGATGAGGGCCGCCGCATCGTATCCGTTGGACCGGGCAGGGCGGTGCAGACAGCTTTCGTATCCGGCGTTTCCGGCGTTTGCAGCGAGATCGCGGCAGCTGCAAGCGATAGTGCCGCGCTGCTTCGGACTCAAGTACCCTTGCCGGCATGGAAGCGTCGCGACAGGGTGAGGCAATGACCGCGAGCGCAGCGGTGGGAGTTGCCATTCCTGGTCCCGATCCCGGGGTTGCGGCTCCGGCGCCCGCGGCGGTGGTGGAAACGGATGCCGCCCTGATGCTGCGTTATCGCGATGGCGACGCGCGGGCATTCGAAGTCCTTTACGAACGTCACAAGGGCGCGCTGTACCGCTACCTGCTGCGCATGTGTCGTCATCAGGAAACGGCCAACGACCTGTTCCAGGAGGTGTGGAGCAAGGTGATCGCCAGCCGCGAGCGCTATGAGGTTCGCGCGCAGTTCAACACCTTCCTGTTTCGCATCGCGCACAATTGCGCCGTCGATCATTTCCGGCGCGTCGGCCGCCAGCACGCCGAGCGCACCGACGACGTAACGCAGCTGGAGGATCAGCTCGCCGGCGCGGAGTCGGAACGTCCGGAGGCGCAGTTGTCCGAATGGCAGGTGCGCGACTCGTTCCGGCAGGCGCTGCTGCAGCTGCCGGCGAAACAGCGCGATGTCTTCGTGCTTTACGAAGAGACCGGATTGAGCCTGGAGGAAATCGGCAACGTCACCGGCGTGGCGATGGAGACGGCGAAGAGTCGCCTGCGCTACGCACTGAACAAATTGCGGGCGGCGCTGCAGCAGCATCGGCCCGGACGGATCGAGCAGGTGGAGCCGTGAGCGAGCCGATCGACGACAAGGCGTTGGACGAGTATCTGAGCGGTCGCTCGCAGATTTCGCAGCGCTATCGCGCGCTGGCCGATGATGCGCGTGAAATCGTGCCGCCGGAGCTGGACCGGCGCATCCTGGCGCAGGCCCGCGATGCCGTCGCGCAAGCCGAAGCGGTGCCGGCGGATGAGTTGACGCGGCTGCGGACGAAGCGTCGGCGTCTCATGCAATGGGGAGTGCCGGCCGCATTGGCGGCATCCGCGGTGCTGGTCATATCGATCGTGATTCGCAGCGGTGTGCAGCATGAAGTGCAGGCCGTGCAGGAGCCGCCGCTGCCGACTGTTGCGGCGCCTTCCGCATCAGCGGCGGAGCTGGCCAAGCGGCAGTCCGAGGCGACCGTGCAGGACGATATCGTTTCGATGGCGCCGCCACAGAATGCAGTGACTGAGTTTCCGCCCCCGGCGGCGCCTCCGGCCGTTTCGGCGAAGGAAGCTTCGAGCGCCAGGCGGGTGGCACCGCCGCCTCCCGCTCCGGCTCCGCTGCAGGAAGCCCCGCAGTCCGAGCAAAGGCCGGCATCGGCGGAGAGAGCTGCGGCGGATGCGAGCCCCGCGCATGTGTCGAGTCCTTACTCGCCCCCCGCCGCGCCATCGCAGGAACCTGCATCGGTTGCAAAGGCGGCGCCCATTCGACAACGGATCGAGCAACGCGCCGCGGCGGCTGCGCCGCCTGCGAGTAGTCGACAGGCACCGTACGAACCCGCTGCTGCCGAGGCGCGCGTCGAATCCGAACGTGAGAATCTTCCGCAAGCGGCAGCGGCCTCTGCACCCCGCCAGCCACCGCCGGCTGTCGCTGGCAATGCTTCCAATGTTCCTGAGTCGGGCGCCGTCGCAAGTCCACAGCTGCCTGGCGAGAAGCCCGAGTCGGCCGATCTGCACCGCGATCCGCAACGTTGGCTCGAGCACATCCGCGAGCTGCGCAAGAACGGCAAGAGCGCCGAGGCCGACAACGACTGGAAGGAATTCCGCGCGCGCTATCCTGACTATCCCGTGACCGAGACGGATGCGGCCAGGGGCAAGCCCTGAGCCGAGCGTACGGACCGCCACGCGTCACGGCGCCCACAGATCCGATCGGCTGCAGATGTTTGCTCTCACAAGCAACGTGCCGGTGGCGAACTGGGTGCACTCGGGGCCATTGCCGCTCGCTGACGCCATTCGGCTGTCAAGGCAGGATTTCCGCCCGGCCTGCCGTTAGAATCGCCCTCTCATTTCCTGCACAAGCGTTGCGAGAGCCGAGCCCGTGATGGAACGTTCGATCGAAAAGACATTGTTCGCCAGCCGCTGGATCCTGGCGCCGGTCTACCTGGGGATGTCGCTGGCACTGATCGCGCTGGGCATCAAGTTCTTCATGGAGGTGTACCACCTCATGCACACCATCGTCGAGGTGACCGAGGCCGACCTGGTGCTGCGACTGCTGGCGTTGATCGACCTGGTGCTGGTGGGCAGCCTGATCGTGATGGTGATGTTTTCCGGCTACGAGAATTTCGTTTCCAAGATCGACGTCAAGGACGGCGGCGATTCGCTGGGCTGGCTGGGCAAGCTGGATGCCAGCAGTCTCAAGCTCAAGGTGGCCGCGTCGATCGTCGCCATCTCCTCGATCCATCTGCTGCGCGCCTTCATGGGCATCAGCGGCAGCAGCCCGGTCGATGGCCAGAAGCTCATGTGGTACGTGATCATTCACCTCACTTTCGTGGTCTCGGCGGTGATGATGGGCGTGCTCGACAAGATGTCGTTCGCCAGCCATCGCGACGAGCACTGACGAGGGCGGGACGCTGCATGATCTATTCGCTGGGCGAGCGTCGCATCCAGACCTGCGGCGATGAATATTTCGTCGCGACCAGCGCCGATGTGATCGGCAGCGTGCGGCTGGGGCGCTGGG
>JBDHQY010000348.1:0-3647 GCA_039807315.1 Steroidobacter sp.
GGTGCGCGCCTGTTCGACTGCATTCGGCACAGATTCCAGACGTACTCTGCGGCCGGTGATGGCGTCGGGAAAATTGGCGCAATCGCCCGCCGCAACGATGTCCGGATCGCCGGTGCGCGCGTACTCATCGACGATGATGCCGTTGTCGACGGCAAGCCCGGCTTCCTGTGCCAGCTCCGTATTCGGAACCAGTCCGATACCCGTGATCACCAGATCGGCCGCGATCGAGGAGCCGTCGCTGCAGCGTACGGCAGTAATCACCGCGTCGCCGGGACCGAACTCGAAGCCACGAACCTCGATACCCGTGCGCAGATCGACACCCGCCTCGCGATGCACACGCTCGTAGAATGAAGACACTTCCGGCGCCATGACGCGGGCCAGCACCCGCGGCAAGGCTTCGAGCACGGTGACGTTCAAATTGCGGGCCACCGCCGATGCGGCCACTTCCAAGCCGATATAGCCGCCACCGACGATGACCAGGCGACGCCCGGGAGCGAAATGTTCGCGGATGCTGCGGACATCGTCGATCGTCCGCAGATAACGAAAATTGCCGGCGCGTTCGGCTCGCTGCCCCTCCGGGATAGCCAAACGCCGCGGCCGTCCGCCTGTCGCCAATCCGAGCTTCGCGTATGGCCGCTCGACGCCATCGCCCAGCACGATGGTTTTCGATTGTCGGTCGATACGCGCCACGCGCGTGTCCAGCACCAGCTCGACGCCCGCCCGCTCGTACGCAGCCGGTTGACGAAGGCGCAGCGAAGTCTCTTGCAGATCTCCTTTCAAGCAGGCTTTGGAGAGCGGCGGCCTTTGGTAAGGCAGGTGGCTTTCGTCGCCGAACACGACGATCGAGCCCGTGCAGCCTTGCTGGCGCAGAGCCAGAGCGAGCTCGCACCCGCCCTGCCCGGCGCCGACGATACAGTAGGTATCCTGCTGCGCTTGCATCTGAAGGCCCGCCTAACTGGGTTTGGATGCCTGCATCATTCTTCGGGCGCCAGGGTCACCTGCAAACCGTCGAGCCCGTCCCGCAGGGCGATCTGGCACGACAGGCGCGACTGCGGACGCCGGTACTGCAGTTCCGCAAGGAGTTCCCGCTCGTCGCCGTGACTCTCCGGCAAATGCTCCTGCCATTCGGGTTCGACATAGACATGGCAGGTCGCGCACGAGCACATGCCGCCGCAGATCGCGGCCACGCCATATTCGAGCTCCCGCAACGCTTCCATCAGAGAGCCTTCCGCAGGCACCTCCACGACGTGCTCGACGCCGTCCCGATCGACGACTCGTAGTCGCATCGGCGTTACCGGAAAAATTCCGCGACCCGAGCGGCAGCCGCAGAAGAGCGCGGCGCCCACATGGAATATACGGCCACGACATCCTGACGCACTGACATGCGTGCCCTGCGATGCACCGCCTCGAGCGGCGCGGAATCTTCATTGGACGTGACGCGAAAGCGCAAGATCTGCTCCCAGCAGTGATGATCGACTCGCCGACGCAGGCGCAGTATCGAGCGCCGACGAGGATGAATATATGGATCTTGCCAGGCCGCGGCAAGATCGCAGGCAAGCGGGCAACGCGGCAGATGCCATCGCTGCACCGATCCCCGGCCTATCTCAGCACGACCGTTTTGCCGCCGTTCTGGAACACACGATGCTCGGCGTGCCACTTCACGGCGCGATTCAGCACCACGCTCTCCAGATCCGCGCCGATGCTGACCAGATCTTCCGGCACCATGCTGTGATCCACCCGTGCCACTTCCTGCTCGATGATCGGCCCTTCGTCCAGATCCGTTGTCACATAGTGCGCGGTGGCACCGATGAGCTTCACGCCGCGCTCATGCGCTTGATGATAAGCCCGCGCGCCTTTGAAACCCGGCAGGAACGAGTGGTGAATGTTGATGGCACGATTGGCGAAGAAGCGGCAGGCATCGGCGGTGAGAATCTGCATGTAGCGCGCCAGCACCAGCAGCTCGCCGTCGAGCCGCTCGAACAAGTCGCATATCCGCTGCTCCTGCTCCGCCTTGCGGCCATCGATCACGGGGAAATAGTGGAACGGGATGCCGTGCCATTCGGTCAGACTGCGCATGTCCTGGTGGTTGGACACCACGGCCACCACTTCGATCGGCAGCGTACCGGTGCTCCAGCGATGCAGCATGCTGTTCAGGCAGTGACTTTGCTTGGACACGGCCAGCACGGCACGGCAACGGCGGTTCACCTCATGGAACTTCCATTTCATCCGGAAACGTTCGCCGACGTCACGAGCGAACATGCGGTCGAGCTCATCCAATGCCGGCATCTGACCGTTGCCATGGAATAGCGTACGCATGAACGACGTGACCGTGTAGGGATCGTCGTAATGCTGCGACTCGGTAATCAGGAAATCGTTGGACGCCAGGAAGCCGGAAACGCCGGCAACGATTCCCGTCGTGTCCGGACAGGCGGTGGTAAGAACAAAGCTGGGACCTCTGGCGGCGAATGCCGCCGACCGCGCCGTCTCGGCTGCAGTGCGGGCCCGTGCCACGCCAACACTCTCATTCGTCATCGTACGTCTTTCATCCGAGAGGTTTCACGATGGTGAAGACCTTCCTCACCGTATTCCTGATCTCGCATTCGCCAGTCCAGCCGCGTGGGAAGAAGAAGCTGTCGCCGGGCACTATCTCGGTCACTGTCCCGTCGGCCGAACGCAGAATCCAGTGACCTGCGATCACGTGACAGAACTCGTCCGACTTGATGGCGAGCTTGAGTTTTCCGGGAGCGCATTCCCAGATCCCGGAGACGATGCCGCGGCCGGGATCGCTGTGCAGTACCGCGATTCCCTGGTAAGGCCGCTCGCCGATCGGCTCGCCGAAATAGGGCTCGCAGGGCTTCAGATCCGTTATCGCGACGGCTCGGTGCTGAACGGGTAGCTGCATGCAGGTCAATCTCTGGTGAAGCGGTGAATCAAATGACGAGGGGCTCGGAGGCGAGCGAATGCCTGGACACCCATCCGGGAGCAGCGCCGCTCACTTGCCGGTCATCCGCGAAGCCGGGCTCCTTCCGGGTCGAGAAACGGCATCTCGACCACCGTCGCCGCCACTTTCTCGCCAGCGACTTCCGCGCTCACGACAGCACCGACCGGTACGCTCGGCGCATTCACGTAGGCATATGCGAGATTCTGCTGCAGGTTGGGCGAATGAAAGCCGATGACAACGGTGCCGGCAACGCTGCCATTCATGTGTAGAGTGTTGCCGGCGCTCAGCACGGTACTGCCCGCCACCCGCAGGCCCATGAGCCGCTTCTTGGGACCGGAGTCCCGGATCTTCAGCAGCGCTTCTCGCCCGATGAAATCACCACGATCGAGCTTGACGAAGGGCCACAGCCGACACTCGTACGGATTGTCGCGCTCGGTGGCGTCGTAGCCGAAGAAGACAAATCCTTTCTCGAGCCGCAGCAGGTCCAGCGCATCCATGCCGTAGGGAATCAGGCCGACGGCCTTGCCGGCCTCCATGATCTTGTCCCAGGTGTCGATGCCGTCTTCCGTATTGACGTACACCTCGTAGCCCAGCTCTCCCGAGAATCCCAGGCGAGCGATGATGCAGGGCGCGCCGCCAATATGGCCTTCGGCGAAGCGGAAGAAGCCGAGCTTGGCGAAATCGATGTCGCTGATCGCGCTCAGCA
>JBDHQY010000349.1:0-3642 GCA_039807315.1 Steroidobacter sp.
CGGCTGTTCACGACCTCCGAGGGCTACAAGACCACGGGCGTCGACCAGGCCGAAGTGGATCTGCGCATCGGCGGACTGATCCGCGCTCACCACGATCCCAAGGGCTCGCTCGGCGACCCGGAAACCGCGGTCAACGAGATCCTGGCCTACGAGCCGCAGCGCATGCTGGCGCTGCGCATCAAGCAGCCGCCCGCCAGTTTTCCGTACCGGGACGCGCTCGCCGGTACCTGGAGCGTCATCTACTTCACTCCTTCCGGGCAGGACATGACGCACGTGCGCATCGTCGGCCTGGGCTATCGCGACGACGCGCAATCGCAGGCGCTGCGCCGGTTCCTCGAGGCGGACAACCGCAGCACGCTCGATCGCATCGCGCAGCGCTACTGGCCCAAGTGCAAGCTATGCCAGCAGGAAGAAGCGGCGGCGCAAGCACCGAAGTAAACTGCCAGCCGCAGAACAAGAACTGGCCTCGAGGCGGCGCTACCGATGGATCGCCATTACATCCAGAACGAGCACATCGTGGATCGCTACCTGTCCGGCGAGCTGACGGTGCGTGAGGCCCGCGAGTTCGAGAAGTATTGCCTGGAGCATCCGGCGTTCCTGAACGAGATGCCGATCCCGGTGCGACTGAAAGCACGGCTGGCGCGTCGCCCCATGGCCGACAGCGAAACCGGCATGTTCCAGGCCATCCCTTCCACCGCCACGCGCACCGCGCTGGAGGTCAACGAGGAGGGATTCGATGCCGCGGAAGAGAAGGAAGAGTGGAAGCGCAGCTACGCGGGCGGTGGCGCGAACCGCTGGTTGATCACCGGCCTGGCGCTGGCATTGATTGCCGCCATCGCCGGCCTGGTGGCTTCCACCATGCACTCCCGCTCGCTGACCGAGCAGATCAAGCAGGTGCGGCGCGATCTCCAGACTACCCAGATGCAGCCCTACGCCGGTGTGCAGAATTACCGCTTGCAGCTGTCGCGCACCAAGCCCGAGCAGGCAACGCTGTTCCTGGGCTGGCCGCAGCCACCGCAGCGGCTGGACCTGACCTTCGATACCACGCAGAGCACGTACAACAACTTTCAGATCACCATCGACAAGATCGACGGCGGGCGCGTCATGCAGATCCACCGCATCACCCGCGATTCCAACAAGGAGCTGCGCCTGACCCTGAACTCCTCGGCGTTCGGTCCGGGCGACTACCTGCTGAAGCTCGACGGCTACACCTGGCGCGGACAGCTGGAGGAAGTGGGCTGGGTGCGCCTGGGGCTGGAATAAGCCGGAATCAGCCGCCCCGCAGCGTCGCCACGGGCGGATGATTCACCACGGAGCGCGTCGCCAGCGTGCCGCTCAATCCGACCAGCAGCGCACCCGACAGCAGGCCGACGATCCACACCACGGGGTCGACGCTGTACTTGAGATCGAACACGCGCGTCGCCAGGAAATAGCCGGCCACCGAGGCGCTGGACGCCGCCAGCGTACCGGCCAGCAGACCCAGCGTGGTGAACTCGGCGGCGACTCCCTGCAGCACCGTGCGGCGACTCGCACCGAGTGTTCGCAGCATGGCGCTTTCATATCGGCGCTCATCACGCGTCGCCTGAATGGCGGCCAGCAGTACGGTGATTCCGGCCAGCAAGGTGAAGCCGAAGACGTACTGGACGGCCAGCGACGCCTTGTCCATGACGCTGCGCACCTGCGCCAGGATGGCGTCCAGATCGATGGCCACCGCTTCGGGAAAGCGCCGCACGAAATCCGTCATGAGCGAACGCCGCTGCGCCGGCACGTGCACGCTGGTGATGAAGGTTCCAGCGGCGGCATCCAGCACCCCGGGCGAGAACACCATGAAGAAATTCGGCCGGAACGAATCCCACTTCACCTCGCGGAAGCTCGACACGCGCGCCCGGACCGACTCACCGGCCACGTCGTAGGTCAGCTCGTCGCCCAGCTTGAGCTGCAACGCGTTCGCCAGCTCGATTTCCACCGAGACCTGCGGCTGACCGATATCCGCCGCCGTCCACCAGCGCCCGGCGACGATCCTGTTGTCGCTCTGCAGCTGTTCGGCCCAGGTGAGATTGGCCTCGCGCTCGAGAAACTCCTTGGCGCGGTCGTTGGTCGTTTGCAGCGACGAGGTCGCAACGCCATTGATCGCCGTCAGCCGCGCGCGAACCATCGGCACCAGCTGCGGAGCGGGCATGTCGTGCTCGACCATGAACTGGCGAATGGCCTCGCCCTGGTCGGGACGAATGTTGATCATGAAATAGTTCGGCGCGTCGGCTGGCAGGCTGGCGCGCCATTCTTCCATCAGGTCGTTGCGCACCACGGCAAGCAGCAGCAACACCATCAGCCCCAGACCGAATGCCACGATCTGAATGACGCTGTCGCGGCCACGGCGCGCGATGTTCGCCATTCCATAGCGCCATGCCACGCCGACCTGGCCGCGCAGGCGGCTCAACAGACGAACCAATAGCCAGCCGGCCGCGATCAGCGCGGCGAACGTCGCGAAGGTGGCGAGTAGCACGTAGCTGAGCAGTTTCAGGTCGCGCAGCAGCCAGCCGAGCAGCGCAATCAGAGCTGCCAGCGCCGTGCCGTACACGGTGACGTAACGCAGCGGCGGCGGCTCGAGATTACGCCGCAGCACACGGGCCGGCGGAGTGCGCCGCAGCTGCAACAGCGGCGGCAATGCGAAGCCGATCAGCATGAGCACGGCCGTCATGAGCCCCAGCCACATGGCATCGAGCGCAGGAGGCGGCAGCGTGCCGCGCACCAGATCCTTGAGCAGCACGCCGATGCCGGCCTGCGCCGCGTAGCCGATGATGGTGCCGGCGATTCCTGCAGCCAGCCCGATCAGCAGCAGCTCCAGCACGCTGATCTGCAGCACCAGACGCTGCGGCGCCCCCATGCTTTTCATCAGCGCCACCGTGTCCAGATGGCGCGCTACGTAGCGCCGCGCCGCGATTGCCACGGCGATCGCGGCCAGCAATATCGTGACCAGCGCGGCCAGGTTCAGGAAACGCCCGGAACGATCGATGGCGGAACGGATCTGCGGGCTGGCTTCCTGCAGATCCACCAACCGTTCGCTCGGCTTCTTGCGCGCCGCCAGTTCCTGCTTCAGCGCCGCGATCGCCGTCATGTCGCCAGCAAACAGCGCCGCGTACGACACACGGCTGCCCGGCTGGATCAGTCCCGTCGCCGGCAGGTCTTCCAGCCGCATCAGCAGGGTCGGCGCCAGATCGACGAAGGCCGAGCCCTGATCGGGGCGATAGTCGAGCACCTTGGCGACGGTCAGCTCGATGTTGCCGATGCTGATGCGATCGCCGACCCTGGCGCCCAACTGCGCCAGCAGCCGCGCCTCGGGCCATGCTTCGCGCGGACCGGGAATGGAATCGATCTCGTGGCCGGGCTCGAAAGGCGCAGCAGCGACTTTCACGCGGCCACGCAGCGGATACTGGTCCGAAACCGCGCGAATGGCGGTCAGGGCGCTCTCTTCTCCAAGCAACACCACGCTGGGAAACGTCGCCAGCTCCGCGGTCTTCAGCCCCGCAGCGGTGGCTCTTGCGAAATAGTCGCGATCGATGGGATTGGGCGATTGCAGGCGCAGGTCGGCAGCCAGCACTTCGCCGGCCTGCTGATCGACCGCGCGACTGACGCGGCTGGTGA
>JBDHQY010000350.1:0-3635 GCA_039807315.1 Steroidobacter sp.
AATGCGATCGCCAGCGCCTTGAACCAGGCGTCGCTGCTTTCCACGCTGAGCGTGCCGGTGAACTTCAGCGCACCCGTCTCGGCGTTCGCCACTGCGATGCGGCGACCCGTATAGCGGTGGACGTCGGCCAGTACGTACCGCAGCGGCTCGTTGCGATATTTCCGCCTGCCGCCCAGCCACGTGGTGGCCAGCGCTGCGTCCCCGGCCGGCAAGGCCTGCAGACCACTTGCACCCTCGTATGCCATGGCCTGACCCGCACCGAGCTGCGCCGTCACCAGGATGGCCGGCTGCCCCGCGACTCGACCGGCATCCGCCATTCGCGAGCCGCCCGACGTCTCTTCCAGATACGAAGGCGCCGAAACTCGCACCATCCCTTCGGCAACCGCGACGACGGTACGTTGAGCGCTCAGGCGCACGTTGAATTCCGTGCCGACAGCGCGCACCCGCGCTTCACCCGCGCTCACTATGAACGGGCGCTTCGCATCCTTGGCTACCTGAAAATACGCCTCGCCCCGCGTCAATAGCAGCAGCCGCTCATCCGAGTGCAGCTCGACGCTGACCGCCGAATCGGCACCCAGCGTGACCGTGCTGCCGTCGGGCAGCGTTACCGTTTGACGCTGGGCGGGCCCCGTTTCATAGGCAAGCACGCCCTGCCAAGCTCTGCTCCCACCGAGAAAGACGCCAGCCATCGACCCGATGACGACGAGCGCAGCCACCGCGCACGCCGCTATCGCATGACGAGCTATGGCCGCACGCCAGCGCCCGACAGTTGTCGGCCCAGCCGGCAGATGCGATGGGGAGTGCTGGCGATTCGTGCCGGAATCGTGCCGGCCCGCCAGGACGCAGGAGCGCCTTCCCTCCAGATATTCGGACACCGAAACCGAACCGTCGTAGGTGTCGGCGGCCATTTCCGCGGCATCGGGCAGCGGCGGCGGCGATTTCAGATCCGCCAACCTCGACATTGCGCGCTCCACCTGCTCGTAAGCCGCCCGGTTCTCAGGCGCTGCAGCCAACCAGCGCTGCCATTCCAGGAAAGTTTCCGCGCTCGCGTGCAAATCGCGCAGCCGCAGCATCCAGTCCGCCGCCTGCTCGAGCAATGCTTGTTCGCTCATCGCCGCGCTCCCAGCAGCAGGCGTTCGCGACAGAACAGGATTGCCCGCTCGACGTACAGACGTACCATCCGCTCCGACAATCCCATCGACTGCGCGACTTCAGCAAGCTCATAACCGTAGAAGCGATGCATGAGGAAGGCGTAGCGGCATTTCGCGGGCAGCAGCTCGACGGCCTCCAGCAACACGCCCAGTTCCTGGACCGCCGCAACGCAGGATTCGGCGGAAGCAGTGGAATCCGAATCGAAGAAATTCAACTCGTCGATTCGCTCGCGGCGCGCCGCGCTCTTCAAGCGATCCGCGGCCAGATTCGCAGCCGTCTTGAACAGAAAGGCGCGCAGATAGCTGACACCGCCCGGCGCATTGAGCTGCAGCATCCGAATATATGCTTCCTGCGCGACTTCCTTGGCGTCCTGAGAGGACTTCAGCCGGGCGGTCAAGAAGCGGGTGAGGGCCCGGTTGTGCGACTCGAACAGTTCCGCGATGCGCCTGCCATGATCCCGCTGCGCAGCCTCCCGATCGAGGCTGGCCGAGGCCTCCTGCCCTGCGTCCGAATCCCGGTACCAATCGGAAGCCTGTCGCATCAGTGCTCCGGAAGGCGCATGGCCCGCTCTCCTGGACGAGCGAGCCGCGCCGGACTGGAAGCGGATCCACCCCTGCGGGACCGGATCACTCCGGCAGTCTGCCTTCGATCTCCTCATAGATCTTGGACAGGGCAATCGGCGCTTGCATATCCCGCAGCGTCCATTCGGCATAAGGCCCCCACTCGGCCTTCTGCACCGCCGGGCAGTTGGTCCGCGATTCGCAAGCAACGCCCGCGGCATGCAGGCGCTTGCCCTCCGCGATCACATACTCGAGCGCCTTCAGCGACTCCTGCAGCTCGCTCTTCATGGTGGCCGCATCGTCGACGAAGCCATGCCCCGGCACGTACCAGGAGACATCCATCGCCTGCGCCTTCTTGATCACATCAAGCCATTCGGCGGGATAGGCCGTGGTCAGCGCCGGAAACACCCGGTGCAGATAGATCTCGCCCATGAACAGCACCTTGCTTTGCGGCAGATAGGCCACGAGATCGCCTCCCGTGTGCGCCCGCCCGAGATTCAGGATCTGGATCTCGGTCTTGCCCAGACGGATCGTGCGTTCGCCTGCGACGGTCTGCGTCGGCGGATGTCCGGTCTTGGCAAGCCTCGCCTGCGACACCGGCGAGGCCAGGAACACGACGTCCGGATAGGCTGCCTTGAACGCCGCATTCCCGCCGACGTGATCGCCGTGATCCGACGCGATCACCACATACTTGATCGGTTGCGAAGTGAGCTTCTTGACCGCATCTATCAGCGCTTGCGTCTGCGGCACATCGTCCTGTCCATCGACCACCGCGACGCCATCCGGCGTCACCACGATCAGGCTCACCGTGGTGATGGTGACGCCGTTCATCGGGCCGAGCGTGCCGGAATAGGCATAGACGCCTGGCGTCAGCTCCTGCAGCAGCGGGAAATCGCTCTTCTGTAAACCGCGTTTGGCGATATCGCCGGAAGGCGCTGCAGTCGCACCCAGAACCAGCAATGGATGAATCAGCGTGCACGCAGCAGCTGCGAGCAAGACATGACGAATTTTCATATGTGTGCCTAGTGATGATCAGCCAGCTTTGAATAGCGCTTGAGGGAAATCCGTGAGCGGGCGCACCGATCGGTCTCGGCACGCCCGCCGTCACGTCTTCAGAATTTGAGACGCACGCCGGCACGGTAGGTCCGGCCCAGCCGATCGTAGTTCACATTCGCCTGTCCGGAATAGAAGCCATCGCCACGCGGACCGGCGATTGCCGGCGGATCCTTGTCCAGCAGGTTCTCGACCACGACGAAGAATTCCGCCCGATCCTCGAAGTGCTTGTAGTTGAGCGCCAGATCATAGTAGGCCACCGAGTCGACATGGTTGTTGTCGATCGTCGGATTCGCCGCCGTCGATGCCGGACATGACGAGGTGCATTCCACGAAGGCATTGTTATAGACGACCGAGCCGGTGCCGCGCATGCTCAGCGTGGCGCTCGCCGGACCGTAGCTGTACGTCGCCATCGCGATGTAGCGCAGATCCGGCGTATGCAGGTTGCCGCCGAGGATTCCGAAACCGCCGATCTCGCCGGCACCGTCTATGACGGTCGTGCTATCGATGGTCTCTAGGGTATCCACGATCGTTGCCATCGCGCGCAGGCTCAGATCCCCGCGCCAGGACGCGACCAGCCCCGACAAGGGGAAGCGGTAGCTCATCTCGACGTCGAACCCGGCAGCGTTCTGCGCAAGAATGTTCGCCGGCTGCACATTTACCAGCTCGATGAAGCCGTCGGCGTCGCGATGGATGAAGCTGCAAAGCGCGGTCTGACCTGCATAGCAGCGGGTCACGTATTGCTGCGAGGGCAGCGACGAGATCGCATCCTTGATCTTGATGTCGTAGTAGTCGACCGACATGGCGAATCCCGGCAGGAACGACGGCGTGAACACGATGCCCAGACCGGTCGTATCGGCTTCTTCCGGC
>JBDHQY010000351.1:0-3627 GCA_039807315.1 Steroidobacter sp.
TCGAGCCGGCCGATGGGAAAGATGCGTTCGCGGTGGCCCACGAAATCGACGATGTTGCCGGCAACCTGACGCTCGGTGGTGCTGATGATGCCGACCGGCTTGTTGAGCGCGATGTAGATGTGCTGCCTGGCAGAGCCGATTGGCCGGCCGTCGATGCAGACCACGTCGCCCTCCCCGACCTGCGTTCCCAGCAGTGCCGGCTGACCATTGATGGTCACGCGGCCGGCCTCGATCCAGTCGTCGGCCTCGCGGCGCGAACAGATGCCGGTCTCGCTGATGTACTTGTTCAGGCGCATGCGCAGCTCAAGCCGACGGGATGAACTCCGGATCGTCCTGGTGTTCGCGCTCGAACTTCAGGAAATCGTAGTAGCCGCAGCGATTGCCGTACGGGTACTTGCGGCACACGTTGGGCCGCGCCTCGTACACGGTACAGCGACGCTCGTCGGTGTCGAAGAAGCGGCAGATGCTCTTGTAGATATGATCGCGCTGGTGCCGCAGGATCTGCTCGTCGGCTTCCTTGGTGTGATAGCGGTAGGTGAAACGGCGCTTGGCCTCCGCCTGCGACAGGCCGAAGTGCCGGGCCAGCCGCGCGATGTCGTGATCGCTGACGGCGATGCGCGAGTGGCTGCAGCAGTAGCCCGGGCACTTGGAGCAGTCGAAGCGGGGCTTGGAGGTCTGGGAACTCATGAGGACACCCGGATTCTTGCGAGAGTCAGATAACTGAACGCATACGCGTGGCGCTCGTCGGCCGGGTGCGTACCCACCGTGGTCTCGCGCCACTGCGCCGGGTCCAGCGCGGGAAAAAAAGTATCGCCCGGTACCGCCGCGTGGACCCGGGTCAGGTGGATCGTGTCGACGAGCGGCAGCGCCGCACGATACAGCTCGGCGCCGCCGATGAGCACGACTTCCGGCGCATCGCCGGCAGCTGCCAGCGCCTGCCCGATCGAGCCGGCCAGCAGACATCCCGGAACGCTCAGGCCGTCCTGGCGCGACACCACGATGTTGGTCCGGCCCGGCAGGGCCCGCCCGATCGAATCATGGGTCTTGCGTCCCATGACGATGGGCTTGCCCAGCGTCAGTTCCTTGAAACGCCGCAGATCGTCCGGCAGGTGCCACGGCAGCGCATTGCCATTGCCGATCACGCCGTTTGCCGCGACCGCAACCACGATGGAGAGCGACATGAGGCCAGGCCGGCGCCGTCAGCGGCGGCGCTTGCTCGCCGGCTTCTTGGCCGGCTTCTTGGCGGGTTTTTTCGCAGCTTTCCTCGCGGCT
Source organism: Steroidobacter sp. (assembly GCA_039807315.1). GTDB lineage: Bacteria > Pseudomonadota > Gammaproteobacteria > Steroidobacterales > Steroidobacteraceae > Steroidobacter. Next base: position 1,273 of record JBDHQY010000351.1, read on the forward strand.
TTTTTCACGGACTTTTTCTTGTCCAGCGGCTCGCGGTCCAGCATGGTGCCGCGGCACTTCTTCGCGCCGCAGCGGCATTCGTAGAGCGCCAGCTCGGCCGGCTCGTCGGTGCTTTCCCAGGTCAGCTGGTAGTCGTAGCCCAGTTCCTCGCCGGCCTTGATGTTGCGGATGGCATCGACGAACACGCGGCTGTTCTCGATCACCGTCTCGCAATTCGGATTGCAGTGATGGTTGATGAAACGAGCATCGTTGCCGCCCACACCCGCATCGATCACGGTACGTTGGCTGGCGACGAACAGGAAGGTGTGACCATCGTCTTCGCGCTTGCGTGCATAGCGGCGGTCGGCTTCGGCGTGCGAAATGCGATCGCCGAGATATTCGAAGATGCGCGTGCCCTTCTTGATGGGCTGGAGCGCATAGACACCCTTGCCGTGGATCGGCGAATTTCGGGCTTCCACCAGCTCCGAGGCGGCGAGCCGGGACTGCCTGGCGGCAGCCGGCTGGCTCTTGAGCGTGGAACGCGGCGAAGCGCCGGACTGCTTGCGACGAGACTTCTTGGGCATGGAATTGACCGATGGGGATGAAGAAATTGACGGTAAAACTTTCAGGTGCGCTCGCCACGCTGCGAGACCAGGCCGGCGCCGGCGCGCGCTTGGCATCTCATACGGCGATCGGCGCCTTGATGTGCGGATGTGTCTGGTAGTCGAGCACTTCGAAATCCTGGTACTCGTACTCGAAGATCGACGGCGGCTTGCGCTTGATCGCCAGTCTGGGCGGCGCGTACGGCTCACGCCGCAACTGCTCGTCGGCCTGTTCCAGATGGTTCAGGTACAGATGGCAATCGCCGCCGGTCCAGATGAACTCGCCCACCTGCAGGTCGCACTGCTGCGCGAACAGGTGCGTCAGCAGCGCATAGGAGGCGATATTGAACGGTACGCCGAGAAAGATGTCGGCGCTGCGCTGATACAGCTGGCAGGACAGCTTCGCCGGGCCGTCGCCCGCCGGCGCCACCCAGAACTGGAACAGCGCATGGCAGGGCGTCAGCGCCATCTGCTCCAACTCACCCACGTTCCAGGCATTGACGATGATGCGGCGCGAATCCGGGTTGCGGCGGATCAGATCCACGCTGCGGCTGATCTGGTCGATGGACTCGCCGTCCGGCGCCGGCCAGGAGCGCCATTGTCGGCCGTACACCGGCCCCAGCTCGCCGTGCTCGTCGGCCCACTCGTCCCAGATCGAAACGCCGTGCTCGCGCAGATAGCGCACGTTGGTGTCGCCTCTGAGGAACCACAGCAGCTCGTGCACGATCGAGCGCAAGTGCAGCTTCTTGGTGGTCAGCAGCGGAAAGCCCTGGCCCAGGTCGAAGCGCATCTGGTAGCCGAACACCGACAGCGTGCCGGTCCCGGTGCGATCGTCCTTACGGACTCCGTGGCTGCGCACGTGGCGCAGCAGATCGAGATATTGGCGGCTCATCCTCGGGTCGCCGTGGGTCAGGTGCGGTTGCCGCTGGGCTCGTTGCGGCGATAGGCCAGCGCCAGCATGGCCAGACCGGCCAGGATCATGGGCGTCGACAGAATCTGGCCCATCGTCACCCAGTTGAACAGCAGATAGCCGCGGTTCTCGTCCGGCACCCGGACGAACTCGACCGTGAAGCGGAACACGCCGTAGCAGAGCAGAAACAAGCCCGAGGGCGCAAGCCGCGGCCGCGGCCTGGTGGTGTAGATCCATAGGATCACGAACAGCGCCAGCCCTTCCAGCAGGCCCTCGTACAGCTGCGAGGCGTGCACGTGCAGGATGCAGGGATCGATGCTGAAACGCTCGCACAGACGCTGCGCCTCGGCCGTCTGCGAGGGATGCAGCTTCACTGGATCGACGATGAACCCCCACGGTGCCTGCGTCGGCTTGCCCCACAGCTCGCCATTGATGAAATTCGCGCAGCGCACCGCGAGAATGCCCAGGCCCGGCAACGGCGCGAGGAAATCCAGTACGTCGATGATGCGGCGCTGCTGCTGGCGCGCGAACAGCAGCGCCGAGATGATGACGCCGGCCAACCCGCCATGAAACGACATGCCGCCTTCCCAGATGCGGAAGGCCATCAGCGGGTCCTCCACCAGGCGCTCGAAACCGTAGAACAGCACCCAGCCCAGGCGCCCGCCCAGGATGACGCCGAGCGCGCCGTAGAAGATCAGGTCGTCGACGTCCTGCGGCTTCCAGGTCGAGCCGGGCTGCGCGGCGCGGCGCCGGCCCAGCCACCACGCAAATGCGAAGGCGATGACGTAGGTGAGCCCATACCAGCGGATGGCGAGCGGACCGAGCGAGACGAGGATGGGATCGATGGCCGGGTACTGGATCATT
>JBDHQY010000352.1:0-3621 GCA_039807315.1 Steroidobacter sp.
CTGCTTGCGATTTGGTTCATTCACTGAAGGTAATCATGAAGAAAGCTCTGTTCGCGGCCTACGCGCTGGCGGCCCTGCCGGCCGCTGCCGCCGATCTGACCGTGAAGATCCAGATTCCCGGCCTCAGCGTCGCCGAGTATCACCGGCCGTACGTCGCCACCTGGATCGAGAATCCCGACCAGAGCATCGCCAGTCATCTGGCGGTCTGGTACCAGACCGAGCAGAAGAAGGAAGACGGCACCCAGTGGCTCAAGGACCTGCGGCAATGGTGGCGGCGCGGCGGACGCGCCGAGCAGATGCCGATCGACGGCGTCACCGGCGCCACCAAGCCGGTGGGCGAGCATTTTCTGACGTTCAGTGAATCGAGCAAGCAGCTGTCCAATCTCAAGCCCGGCAAGTACAACCTGGTGGTGGAAGCCGTGCGCGAAGTCGGCGGACGCGAGCTGCTGCGCATCCCGTTCGACTGGCCGGTCACCGCCCAGCAGCACGCCACCGCGCAAGGCACGAGCGAGCTCGGCACCATCACTCTCGATCTGAATCCGTGAAGCCCTGAGGACCCTCTCATGAATCGCATCGCCAAACTCTCGATTGCAGCTCTCGCGCTCGGCCTGCCGTTGGCCAGCCACGCGCACAAGGCCTGGCTGCTGCCCTCCGCCACCGTCTCCACCGCCGACCAGTGGGTCACGGTCGACGCCGCAGTTTCGAACAACCTGTTCTATTTCGATCACGTGCCGCTGCGCGTCGACAATCTCGTGATCACGGCTCCGGACGGTGCGACGCTCAAGCCCGAGAACGTCGCCACCGGCAAGTACCGCACCACCTTCGACGTGCACCTGACCCAGAACGGTACCTACCGGCTGGCCAACGTGAACCAGGGACTGTTCGCCAGCTACCAGGAGAACGGCGCCACCAAGCGCTGGCGCGGCAACGCCGCAACGTTCGCCAAGGAAGTGCCGGCGAACGCGCAGAACCTGCAGGTGTCGGAATCCGCCGGCCGCGTCGAGACCTTCGTCACCGCCGGCAAGCCGAGCACCGACGCGCTCAAGCCCACCAACGTCGGCCTGGAGCTGGCGCCGGTCACGCATCCGAACGATCTGTACGCCGGCGAGCCGGCCACCTTCCGCTTCCTGCTCGACGGCAAGCCCGCCGCCAAGCTCGAAATCGAGATCATCGCGGGCGGCACCCGCTATCGCGACCAGCAGCAGGAAATCAAGGCCGTCACCGACGACAACGGCCAGTTCAGCGTGACCTGGCCGGAGCCCGGCATGTACTGGCTGGAAGCCTCGCTGCAGGATGCCAAGACCTCGATCAAGCAGGCCAAGCAGCGCCGCGTCAGCTACGTCGCGACCTTCGAGGTGCTGCCGCAGTAAGACGCGCCGCCGCTCTCCTCCCCTGTCGCCTGCGGCCAGGGGAAGAGAGGTGAAGGATCGCAACCCGCGCGGATCCACGACCTGCGCGGGTTCGACCTGCACGGCCGCTCGAACCTGTTTCCGATGTTCGCCTTCGTCGATACCTCCCGCCTGCTCGCGGCCGCCGCGATCCTGCTCGTCTATCTGGCGCTGTGCGCCTGGTGGCTGCGCTCCTTGTGGTTCGGCCGGCGCAAGCCGGCCGGTGCCGGCGCTGCCGCGCGGCCGACCACGCTGGTCGCCTTCGCCAGTCAGACCGGGTTCGCCGAACAGCTGGCCAGCCAGACCGCCCGCTCGCTCGCCGGCACGCTCCCATCCGTGCAGCTGGCCTCGCTGGCGGACCTGGATGCCGACGATCTGCCGCATCTGCGGCAGGCGCTGTTCGTGGTCAGCACCACCGGCGAAGGCGATGCGCCGGACAGCGCAGCTCGATTCATCCACAGGACGCTGAACCGCAGCGTGGCGCTGCCCAATCTGCGCTACGGCGTGCTGGCCCTGGGCGACCGCGAGTACGACAACTTCTGCGCCTTCGGCCATCGGCTCGATGCCTGGCTGCGCCACCAGGGCGCCGTGCCCTTGTTCGACCTGGTGGAAGTGGACAACGGCGACGAAGGCGCGCTGCGTCACTGGCAGCACCAGCTCGGCGTGCTCGGCGGCAGCCCGGATCTGGCCGACTGGACAACGCCGCGCTACGAGCGCTGGCGGCTGACCGAGCGCCGCCTGGTCAATCCGGGCAGCGCCGGCGATCCCTGCTATCACATCGCACTGCAGCCCTGCGAAGGAGTGAACGATCGCTGGCAGGCCGGCGACATCGCGGAGATCGATCCGCGCAATTCCACGTGGCACGAAGGCGGCGAACCGCTGCCGCATCGCGAATACTCGATCGCCTCTCTGCCGCAGGACGGCGCGATCCACCTGCTGGTGCGCCAGATGCGACGCGACAACGGCGAGCTCGGGCTCGGCAGCGGCTGGCTTACGCAACAGGCAGAGGAAGGCTCCGAGATCGCGCTGCGCATTCGCGCGAATTCCGCTTTCCGCGTGCCGACGGACGCACGCCCGATCATCCTGATCGGCAACGGCACCGGCATCGCGGGGCTGCGCTCGCTGCTCAAGGCTCGCATCGCGGCCGGCCACACCCGCAACTGGCTCATTTTCGGCGAACGCAATGCGGCTACGGACCAGCTGTACGCGCAAGACCTGCAACGCTGGCAGCATGACGGGCAAATCGAGATCCTGGATCTGGTGTTCTCGCGCGATCAGCCCGAACGCCGCTACGTGCAGCATCGTTTGCTCGAATGTGCAGCGCAGGTGCGCACCTGGGTCGCTGCCGGCGCCTCGATCTACGTCTGCGGCAGCCTGCAGGGCATGGCGCCGGAGGTCGACAGCGCCCTCACCGGCATTCTCGGCGCCGACATCATGGAACAGCTGGCCGTCGACGGTCGCTATCGACGCGACGTGTACTGATCTTGCTTAACCGACCTGCGCCACTTCGAACGACGGGTCCACATCGCGCGCCCACGCGAGCAGGCCACCTTCCAGATGCGCCAGGTTACCCAGACCGGCGCGCGTCGCGATCGCGGCAGCCGTAAGGCTGCGGGCACCGCTGCGGCATACGAATACGACCGTCTCGGTAGCCGGCAGCTCGCCGATGCGGCGCTGCAGTTCCCCGACCGGAATGTTCACTGCGTCCCCGAGGTGCGCCACGGCAAACTCACCCGGTTCGCGCACATCGATCACCCATGCACGAATCGCTTGGCGCAACGACAGCAACTCGCCGGGCGCCAGCCGCCTTACCGCCGCGAGCGCAGCGGCGCTGCACAGCTGCGCAATGTCTTTCGGCTCGGTGATGGTCGGGTGCTCGCCGCAGACGGCGCAATCGGCGCGCCGCTGAAAACGAAACTCGACGAACTGCATCGCCAGCGCGTCGTACGTCAGCAGACGGCCCAGCAGCGGCTCGCCGACGCCGACGATGAGCTTGATCGCCTCGGTGGCCTGGATCGTTCCCAGCACGCCCGGCAACACACCCAGCACCCCCGCCTCGGCGCAGTTCGGCACCAGACCGTCCGCGGGCGGCTCGGGGAACAGGCATCGATAGCAGGGACCGCGACCCGGCACGTAGGTGAACGCCTGGCCTTCGAAGCGATGAATGGCGGCCGACACCAGCGGCTTGTGCAACAGCACGCAGGCGTCGTTCGACAGGTAGCGGGTACTGAAA
>JBDHQY010000353.1:0-3617 GCA_039807315.1 Steroidobacter sp.
CGCGATGGGGCGGATCGACTCGCTGCCCGCCTTCGCCTTTACGCGCGCGGACGGTGTGTTCGGCACCGCCGAGCTCGTGCCGCTCAACGCAAAGCTGGGTCAGTACTTCGGTACCGACAAGGGGTTGTTGGTGGTGCGTGCCCCGAGCGATGCGCGTCTGAAGCTCGAAGACGGCGATGTGATCGTGGATATCGATGGCCGCGTGCCGTCCAGCCCGACGCATGCGCTGCGCATCCTGGGGTCCTATCAGCCGGGGGAGCAACTGAAGCTCAACGTGCTGCGCATGAAGAAGCGGCTGACTTTCGACATCAGGATTCCCGAGGACGGCCAGCCGGAGCGGACGCAGCTGATGCCGCGCGGCGATGCCGTCTACATGCGAACGCAGCCGGGATTCGAGCCACCCATGCCGACGCAACCCCCGGCAGCGGGCGCGGTCGTCATCCGAACGCCGCGTCCGGGCGATGTGATCTGAGTTTTTCTGGTACCGTGCGCGCCGCATGCGGCGCAGCGACTTTGCATACGAGCTTCCAGCGGAACTGATCGCGCAACGGCCCCCGGCGCAACGGTCGGGGAGCCGTTTGTTGCACCTGGACGCTCGGGGCGCAACCGAGGATCTCGGATTCGTCGACTTGCCGCGCCTGCTGCGGCCGGACGATCTGCTGGTATTCAATGACACCCGGGTCATCCCGGCGCGTGTGGTCGGGTCCAAGCCGACCGGCGGCCGGGTCGAAATCCTGCTGGAACGGATACTGGAAGGGTCGCGCATCCTGGCGCACGTGCACGCCAGCAAGGCCTTGCGGCCGGAAGTCCCCATTCTGTTGCCCGGCGAGGTTCGGGCGCACTTCGTTTCACGGCAGGAGGACCTGTTCGAGCTGGAGCTGGACGCGCCGCCGCTGGAGTATTTCGAACACCACGGCGCGATGCCCTTGCCGCCTTACATCGCGCGTTCCGCCGAAGCCGAAGACGCCGCCCGGTATCAGACGATCTATGCCCGCGCAGCCGGCGCTGTCGCAGCGCCCACCGCCGGGCTTCACTTCGATCAGGCGCTGCTCGAGCAATGTGCGCGACTCGGCGTGCGCACCGCTTACGTCACGCTGCACGTCGGCGCCGGCACCTTTCAATCGGTCCGGGTCCAGGATCTGGAACGGCACCGGATGCATCGCGAACGAGTCCAGGTCAACGCCGAGGTTTGCGAGGCGGTGGCCGAGACCCGTCGGCGCGAGGGGCGGGTGATTGCCGTCGGCACGACCGTGGTGCGCAGCCTGGAATCCGCCGCGGCCGCCGGTTCGCTCGTGCCGTTCTCGGGCGAGACACAGCTCTTCATCCGGCCAGGCTACGAGTTCCGCGTCATCGACACGTTGCTGACCAACTTCCACCTGCCCGAGTCCACGCTGTTGATGCTGGTGTGCGCCTTCGGCGGGTACGATGCGGTGATGAATGCGTACCGGCACGCGGTGGCGCGGCGATATCGTTTCTTCAGCTACGGTGATGCGATGTTCATCGAGCGTCGGCGCTCGCGTGAGGATGGCCAGGTCTGACAATGAAGTTCGAGCTCCTCAATCGGGACGGCAGCGCGCGGCGTGGCCGGATGACTTTCGCTCGCGGCATCGTCGAGACGCCGGCGTTCATGCCGGTCGGCACTTACGGCACGGTCAAGGCGATGACGCCCGAGGAGCTCACCGGCAGCGGTGCGCAGATCGTTCTCGGCAACACGTTCCATCTGATGCTGCGTCCGGGCATGGAGGTGATGCGGGCGCACGGCGGCCTGCATCGCTTCATGCACTGGCAGGGGCCGATCCTGACCGACTCGGGCGGCTTCCAGGTGTTCAGCCTGGCGACGCTGCGCAAGATCACGCAGGAGGGCGTGAGTTTCCGTTCGCCCGTGAACGGCGATCCGGTCATGCTGACGCCGGAGCGTTCGATGCAGGTGCAACGCGACCTCGACTCCGACATCGCGATGATCTTCGACGAATGCACGCCGTTTCCGGCGACCGAAGCCGAGGCGCGCCGCTCGATGGAGCTGTCCTTGCGCTGGGCCGCGCGCAGCCGCGCAGAGTTCGATCGATTGGAAAACCCGCATGCGCTGTTCGGTATCGTGCAGGGCGGTATGTACGAATCGTTGCGGCGGGAGTCCATCCATGGGCTGACGCACATCGGTTTCCACGGCTACGCCATCGGCGGTCTGGCGGTGGGCGAACCCAAAGAGGAGCGCGAGCGCGTGCTGGCCTCGCTGGAACCGAGCCTGCCGGCCGACCGGCCGCGCTATCTAATGGGCGTGGGAACGCCCGAGGATCTGGTGGAAGGGGTCCGGCGCGGCGTCGACATGTTCGACTGCGTGATGCCGACCCGGCACGCACGCAACGGCCATCTGTTCACCAGTACCGGCGTGGTCAAGATCCGCAATGCCCAGTACGAAGCCGATACCCGGCCGCTGGATGCAAACTGTCCGTGCTATACCTGTGCCAACTACACGCGCTCGTACCTGCGGCACCTGGATCGCTGCGGCGAAATCCTGGCGGCGCGGCTCGGCACCATCCACAATCTGTTCCACTATCTGTCACTGATGCAGGCCATGCGCGAGGCGATCGAACAACAACGTTTCGAAGCTTTCGTCGTGGATTTCCACGCGCGGCGCACCGGAACTCGAGGTTGACCATGCTGGCGGATCTTCCCACGGCACCCTGGTTCCGGCGCCTGCTGGTGGCAGGCCTGGTCCTGGGGATCGTGCTGCTCACCTTCAGCGTGCTGCGGCCGTTCATCGTGCCGCTGATCTGGGGGACCATCCTGGCGTACATCAGCTGGCCGCTGCATCAGCGCATCATTCGCGGGACGCGCGGGCGCGGCAACGTCGCCGCGCTGGTGACCACGGCGATCGCTACGCTGGTGATCGTGGTGCCGCTGGTTTGGCTGATCCTGATGCTGCGCGTGGAAGCGATGAACGGTTATGCGGCAGTGCAGGCCTTCCTGGCGTCCAAGCCGTCGCTGCCGCCGGTGCTGCAGGAGCTGCCCTGGATCGGGCCGGCGGCGCAGGATCTGTTGCAGCGGCTGTCGGCCGATCCCAATGCGGTCCGCCAGCAGTTCGTGCTGATAATGGAGGAATCGTCGCTGGAGATGACGCGCCTGCTCGGCGGCGTTGGCCGCAATGTCGCGAAGCTGTTCCTCGCCGTGCTGTCGATGTTCTTCATGTTGCGCGACGGGCCGCGGATATTGCACGAGGCACGCGCCATTCTGGAGGGGATTCTCGGTCCGAGCGTTCGCGACTATCTGGATGCGGTCGGCTCCACTACGCAAGCGGTGGTGTACGCGCTCATCCTGGGCGCGCTTGCGCAGGGCGTGGTCGCGGGCATCGGCTACTGGATTTTCGACATCAACGCGCCGGTGCTGCTGGGCGCCATCACCGTGCTGCTCGCGCTTCTTCCCTTCGGCGCGCCGGTGGTGTGGGGAAGCCTGGCCACCTGGCTGCTGGTCACCGGCCACATCGTGCCTGGCACGGGGTTGCTGCTGTGGGGCTTGCTGCTGGTCAGCTGGGTGGACAACATCGTGCGGCCGTTGGTGATCTCCAACGCCACGCGCATGCCGTTCCTGCTGGTGGTGTTCGGCGTGTTGGGCGGCGTGCT
>JBDHQY010000354.1:0-3610 GCA_039807315.1 Steroidobacter sp.
GGCGGCATTGTGCAGGTCCGTCTCGAACGGAAAGCCTGAGTCGTCGTGGCTGCGTCCCACCTATTGCTCCGTGTCGAGAGCAATGGCTCATGACGGCACAGGCGGGTGGCGCCGCCCTCTTCCGCGATCCATGCCGGTCCATCCGAGACCGGCATGATCCGCTCTCCCGATCCTGCTGCCGCAGCACCCCTCGGCGCGCTCCCGGAACCACTGCCGGGCGACCGCAACGAGTTGCGCCGCCAGATGCGAGCACGACGCCGCATCCTGACGCAGTCGCAACGAGCCGAAGTCGGCCTGGGCATAGCGAGAGTGATCTCGCGATTGCAATTGCTGCGCCCGGGTCGCCGCATCGGCGCTTACCTCGCCCATGCGGGTGAAGCCGACCTCACCGCCACGCTGGCGCTGGCGCAACGCCGTCGTTGCCGGATCTACCTGCCTGCGATCACTCACCTACGCAGCGGCCGGATGGAGTTCGTCCGCTTCGACACTCGGTCCCGATTGCGCCGCAACCTCTTTGGCATCGCCGAGCCCGACATGCACCGCGCACGTCGCATCGCCGCCCGCGAACTCGATCTGATCCTGCTACCGCTGGTCGCGGTGGACCCCTGGGGCACGCGACTGGGCAGCGGCGCTGGTTTCTATGATCGTCGCCTGCATCACCTGCGAGCCGGCCGCCGCTGGCGGCGACCGCGCCTGATCGGCATCGCCTACGAGTTCCAACGCGTCACCCGACTCTCCCCGCAACCGTGGGACGTGCCTCTGGATGCGGTAATTACCGATCGCGGCTGCTACCCGGCGCTACGCCACGAACCCACCACCCGAAGGTCTCCATGAACTACTGGCTGCTGAAGTCCGAGCCCACCACGTTCGGCATCGATGATCTGGCGAAGGCGAAGAATCGCACCACCGGCTGGGACGGGGTGCGCAATTTCCAGGCTCGCAACTACCTGCGCGACGGCATGAAGCGGGGTGACCGCGCCTTCTTCTATCACTCCAGCTGCGAGGTACCGGGCATCGTCGGCATCGTCGAGGTGGTGCGCGAGGGCTATCCGGATCAAACCGCCTTCGACGCGTCGGACGATCATTACGACGCCGACAGCCGCGCCGACGCCCCGCGCTGGTACTCGGTCGACGTGAAGCTCATCAAGAAGTTCGGGCGCATCCTCACGCTGGAGGAGTTGCGCTCGCATGCGAACGGCAAACTGCAGGACATGATCGTGTTGAAGCGCGGCAATCGACTGTCGATCACGCCGGTGACGAAGACGCAGTTCGAGTTCATCACTCGCTTGAGTGAGCGGCGCGTGTGAACCCCGACAACAATTTCGCATACACCTCTTGCTTGCCATTTTCAATTTATGTATATACTGCGCCCGGACTAACTCGACATGGAGATTAATGACTATGGCAACTAAAGCTAAGAAATCAGCAAAGAAGAAGGCCACCAAGAAGAAGGCCGCCAAGAAGAAGTAAGTTCTCTTCTTGTTGATGTTGATGAAGACTGTGCCCGCGTAAGCGGGCACAGTCGTTTCCGGCGCTGGAAAAACCGGCATTTCACGCGCCTTCGTCCACCGGAGAATCCATCATGAGCGCCGACCGCAACAAGCAAGCCGCGGCTGCAGCCGCCCTTGCCTACGTCGAGGAAGACACCGTCATCGGCATCGGCACCGGCTCCACCGTCAACCATTTCATCGACGCATTGGCTGCGCGGAAGCTGCGCATTCGCGCTGCGGTATCGAGCTCCGAGGCTTCCACGGAGCGCTTGCGGCGTCATGGCATCGAGGTCCTGGACCTGAATGCCGCCGGTGATCTCGACCTGTACGTGGACGGCGCCGATGAGTCGGATCGGCAGCTGCGCCTGATCAAGGGCGGCGGTGCCGCGCTGACGCGCGAGAAGATCGTTGCCGCCGCTTCCCGCCGCTTCATCTGCATCGCGGACGATTCGAAGCTGGTCGACGTGCTGGGCAAGTTCCCGCTGCCGGTGGAAGTGATCCCGATGGCGCGCTCGTATGTCGCCCGACAGCTGCAGAAGCTCGGCGGCGTACCGGTGTGGCGCGAGAACGTCATTACCGACAACGGCAACCAGATCGTCGATGTGCATCATCTGCGGATCGTCGACCCGGTGACGCTGGAGGATGCGATCAACGCGATCGCCGGCGTGGTGACGGTCGGCCTGTTCGCCCGCCGGCCGGCGGATCTGCTGATACTCGGCACCGATTCGGGAACCAAGATCCTGCCCTGAACGCCAAAGGAGGCGCGTAGCTTCCCTGGCCGACGGGTCCAGCAACGGATCGCATGCCGGCTCTTCGAAGGCGGCACCCCCCTTCGCCCTCCAGGCATCTCTGATTTACGCACTCGTTGCCACCCCGCAGGCGGGAATGACGACTGACCAGTGCGTTGCAGGCGCCAACAGCGAGCCCTACAGGGCCCACTTTCGCGAGTGCAGGCAAATGTGGGGGGCGGCGGAGGCCGAGACCGGTAGTTAGCCCTCAGTTACAAGGCGGTAGCCAACGTCTCCGGCGAGATGACACAGCTGGTGATGGTAGCCCGGCTTCACATCGACGTGGTGGCCGCTGATCGCTTGCTTCCCGGAGCGCGCCTTCCAAAGCATCGACGGCATCGAAGGGCATGAGGGCTATGCGCGCAGCGCAATTGATGCGTTCGGGCACATTCACAGTGCGCTCCAACGGTTGTCGGATGCGCGAGAGAAGCTGCGCGGTGACGGCAGCCGCACGGATGAAAACAAGGTGCTGCTGCTCGCGGTGGAGGCGGAGAAGTTGCAGACGGCTGCGACCCTGAAAATCGATACTCGCACGCCCATTCAGATGCTGCATTTCACCCTCCAGCCGGGCGGCACGCTGGCACAATCCGTGCCGGCCGAGCAGAACGGACTGGTTTACGTATTCAAGGGAACTGCGTGGGTCGGCGCTGAGAAACGTACGGTACGCGAAGGACAGGCCGCACTGCTGGGCAGCGGCGATGCCGTGACGCTCGGCACCGCGACGGATGCCGCCGAGCCGGCGGCAAATCCTGTTGCTGTCGGGCCGGCCATTGAACGAGCCAGTCGCACGCTACGATCCGTTCGTGATGAATATCGCGAACAGATCAAGCAGGCCTTTACCGATTGTCGGGAAGGCCGCTTCGGGGAGGGGTAGTACTTTCAAACGCCCTGTCCCACTCAGCCTGTTTCGCGTCCCTGGGTTTATGTCGGGCACTTGGCCTCCCCCTGAGCGAGCTGCCCGACGAACCCGCCTCTTCCCTGACACCCATCCTGCCCTGAAACCTCCGCCGACCCTACCCACCGCACTGCGTTCCTGGCGCCGTACCCGCGAATTGCCGGCAGCGCTACCCGATGCCCTATCCAGCATCACTAGCTGGGTCGATGAGGTGCGCGGCCGGCTCCGCGAGCACGCACCTGGGATTGTTCAGAGCAGTAGCCGCCTCCGTCATGTGGCTTGCGTTGTGCGCGCACGCGCTCTGCCAAGCCTGGAGCCCGTCACCAGCGCCGCCAGTCCCAACAGCAGCCACGGACCGAATGCACCGCCGCCACCGCGACGACCACTCGCCTTGCCGCCAGGAGTTTCAGGCGTGGTCGGCGTTTCAGGTGTCGTGG
>JBDHQY010000355.1:0-3607 GCA_039807315.1 Steroidobacter sp.
GGCCATGCCGAGCTTGCCGATCGGTGTGGCGACCACGACCGGCGACTTTCCCGCCGTCACGGTGGCCGACTCGCGGTAACGTTCCTCACGATCGGGAATGTCGACATCGAACAGGTGGATCTTGTCGTAGCGCGTCACGCAGCGGCCCTGGTCGTCGAACAGCAGCGATGCGGCGGCCACCTTGCCGGGCTGCCCCGCCGCCCGGATCGGAATGGTGCCGCCGACGATCCACATGCGCAGCTCGCGCGCGCAGCGGCTCAGGAAAGCCTGGATCGGGCCTTCGCCGAAGTCTTCGGCGACTTCGAGCTTGGCCGATTCCTTGCGGCCCATGATGGCGAAATTCTCCGGCAACGCGGCGAAGACCGCGCCCTGTGCATGCGCACGCTCCAGGAGATCGCGGGTGGTTTCCAGATTGGCCTGGACCTCGGGACCCGAGGTCAGCTGGATGACGGCGGCGCGGGGCATGGCGGCAGGTTCTCCCGGGCGACGAGCAGTGGCTTATGAGCCGCTCTTGATGTTGGCCGCGGCTTCCTTGATTTCAGCCGCGTCCACGCGTTCGACCACGGGATCCTCCCAGGGGCCGGTGATCCGATAGTAACCGCGGGTGATGCCTTTGAGCGGCTCCTTGAACACCTGCGAGAACAGCAGCAGCGCGGCGCCCACGGCCGGACCGCCCGCCAGCACGCCGGCAACCGGCAGCGAGGCGCCCAGATTGCCGGTGATCACCGCCGTCTGATCGTAATCGTGCGCCGCCAGGCCGGTGCGCCCCGCGATGCCGATCTCGGCCGCCGGGCCGCGCAGCAGCAGGTTGTTGGTGAAGGCATTGCCGGCGCGCATCTGGAAATCGCCGTGGATGGTATCGAAGCTCAGGCCCTTGTCGATCAGGTCGCTGAAATCCAGTGCCAGGCGGCGCGGCAGTGCCCCGACGCTGAACAATCCGAGAACGCGCCCCGCGCCCGGCTGCACATTGAGGAGCTGTCCTCGTTCGGCGGCGACCTTGACGGTGCCGGAAGCGCGGCCGAGAAAATCGCTGTCGAAGCCGCCGGGCCAGGACAATTCGGCACTGATCTCGCCGTGCTCGGCTTCCATCATCGGCGAGTAGCTCAACGCCCGCAGGGTGGCTGCCACGTCGGTGCTGACCACGCTGGCATTGAGGGTCGAGCGCTCGCCGTCGTCCGTCTTGAGCCATTGGCCGCGGGCTTCGGCGCGCACGGCGTCCTGAGTCACCGTGAAGGTATCGATCTTCAGGCCCTCGGCAACGCGCGAAGCCTGCAGAGCCACCGTGCCGATGGCGTGACTGTCGACACGCAGATCGGCAATCGACAACCGCAGGTTGGGCCAGCTGCGCGGATCCTGCCCGGCCGACTTGCCACTTTCACGACCCTCGCGCGTGACGATGAGCCGCTCGAGCGTCACCGTGAGCGGCTGCGACGCGGTGAAATCATCGGGAATGGTCAGCTCGCCTTCCGCGTTCGGTCCCGCGACGTCCACACGCCAGCCCGAATCCATCGCCTGCAGTACACCGCGCACGTCCGCAAACTTATAGCCGTAGAGCTGCAGCATTCCCACGCGCAGATTCGCCGCATCGAGAAAATCCGCGAGTCGTCCGCCACCGGACCCCTGACCCTTCAACGCGAACCAGTCGTCGAGCTGCAGCCGGTCGATCGACCCTTCGATGCGCAGACCGCGATGACCGGGCAGCGCCGCGGGAATCGCGTCGGCTCGAATGCCGCCACGATCGAAATCCCAACCGTCGTCGGCCTGACGCATCCGCACCAGTGCCCGCGCGTCGCCGAACGCGGCGCGTGTGAGCAGCGTGCTGGTGCCGTCGTATTCCAGCTCGACACGCAACGCCCGGCTCTCGGCAGGCGATTTGCCCAGCGGATACGGCAACTCGATGCCGAGGCCCTCGAGATCGGAGTCGATGACGTACTTGCGTGCCTGCCGCGACGCTCCGGACTCGGGCGAAGCCTCCAGTCGTGTGGTCATCTGCCAAGCGGTCGCGCCACTGATCTTCGCCGTCGACGGCAGATGCAGCAGCGGAGCGAGACGATCCGCGGCGGCGCGACCGTTTGCCGTCAGCAGCGCGGCGTGCCTGCCATCGTCGGCCGCAGCGGCAGGCTGGATCGCGACATCCAACGGGCCACCGAGCCACTGGCCGTGCAGCGAGGCGAGCTCCGGCAGCGACTGACGCACCGTCAACGAGCCGGACAGCGAAGTGATGGGCGCGCTCAGACCCTCGGCGAGCACCGTGGCGTCCTTGAGCTGCGTCTGCACCGTGATGCGACGATCCGCAATGTGCTTGAGCGGCAGCCGCAACTGCACTTTCGACGTGGTGGCTCCCTGCCCGCTCAGCTTCTGGAACTGTTCGCCAAGCGCTTCCCTGATCGGGCTGTTCTGCAGGAATTCGAGCGCATGCTGCAGATCCCCCGCCGTCTGGGCATCCACCGAGAGATTGCCCGCCTGGAAATCGCGAAACTCGCCGCTGGCATCGGTGACGCTCAGTCCGCCGACCGTGCCGCTGGCGCCGGACAGACTCATGCCCTGGTTGTGGAACTCGACGTCGGCCGCCAGGCCGGTGGCACGCTCCCAGCCCTGGGCGTAGTCGAAGGTCGCGTTCTCGACACGGCCATGCGCCAGGAATTCCCCCTCGCCGTGACGGAACGGGAACAGCCGCAGCGGCCCCTTGAGAACCAGATCGCCCGCGGTCACGCGGCCGCTGACGAAAGCGCGGTCCAGCCATTCGAGCGACTTGGGCGAAAGCTTGTCGGCCGGCAGATATTTGGGGGTCGCGGCCGCGCTCAGATCACGCACCTGCGCACTCAGGTCGATCACGGGGGAAGACCCATCCAATGGAATCGTCAGCGCAACGTCGGCGACGGCGGTGCCATCCTCACTGATCACCTCGACCTGCTTGCTGAGCAGCTGCACGCCCTGCTCCATGCGCTGCCAACCGATGACGCCACGAATCGACTGCGCATGCAGCGGCGCGCGAAACATCCGAGGCAGGCTGAATCCGACATCCCGCGAGTCGAGCCGCACCTCACCGCCCGCCTGCGTGCCTTCGATGTGCGCCGAGAGGCCCGAGAATCCGGCTACCCGCAGCACCGGCTGGAAGCCCGCCGCATGCACGTCGGCCTGCAGCGAGTATTGCATCGGCTCCTGCCGGCTGCTGCGCTGCATGTCGAGCGACAGGTTCTCGATGGTCCCGGTCGCCTGCAATGCACGCAGGCGCGCGAGGCTGCGGCTTTCGGGCAGATATGCGAGCAGCGGCCACAGGTTCTGCAGCACCAGACGATCGGCACTGGCCGACACGCTCAGCCCACCGGCCGGACGCCGCTGCCACTTCGCTACGATCTTGCCGGCACGCCAGGGCGAGGTTTTGCGGGTGAGATCCAGGTCGGAGGCCGACAGCTCCCAGCCTTCTCCCTGGCGCAGGGCATGCAGATCCAGGGCGACGCGCTCGTAACTCAGCAGTTGCGGCAACCGCTGCGAATAGACCGCCGCACCGGGGTCGTCACCGACGGCTGCCGACGCAGTCGGCGCGGCGATCTCCTGCTTCGGAGCGCCATCGTCGTCGGTCTTCATCACCAACGGCGCCGCCACC
>JBDHQY010000356.1:0-3605 GCA_039807315.1 Steroidobacter sp.
ACCGCCCTCCCGCACCGGCTGCAGCCCTCTTCAAGGTCGGTCGGATGGATTCCCGCTGCAGCGGGAATGACGGATAAGCGGGCGGCGCCGGGCCACTAGAGGCTCCTGTCCTCACCTGCTACCCTGCCGCGCCTTCGGGGACGCCGTGTCGCGTCGGCCCGAGTGTGTTCATTCGGCCCGCCATCCGCGACGATCGACGCGATATCGCCCAGATTCATGGCTCAAAACGAACCCTTACTACCCAGCAAGGCGCAACTGCAGGTGCGCTGGGGCCAGCTCTATGGCTCGGCGACTTCCCTGTGGCTGGCCGAGGCGGCGCGGCGTGCCTCGGCACCGGTCCTGGTCATCGCCACGGACGCGCGGCAGGCCAGCCGTTTCGAGGACGAGCTCAGGTTCTTCTGCGAGCCGCAGCTGTACATCGAGAATTTTCCCGGCTGGGAAACGCTGCCGTACGACCTGTTCTCGCCGCATCCGGACATCGTGTCGCAGCGCTTGCGCATGCTGGCCGCGCTGCCACGGCTGACCAGGGGCATCGTCATCGTCGATCTGGAAACGCTGCTGCAGCGGCTGGCGCCGCAGGCCTACATCGACGCGCACGCCTTCGACCTTCCCGTAGGCGAGGCGCTGGACATCGAGCGCTTCCGCGAGCGGCTGGTCGGCGCCGGCTACGTCGCCAGCTCGCAGGTGATCGCTCCGGGCGAGTTCGCGGTGCGTGGCTCGCTCATCGATCTGTTCCCCATGGGCAGCGCCACGCCGTATCGAATCGACCTGTTCGACGACGAAGTCGAGAGCATCCGCGTCTTCGATCCCGAGACCCAGCGTTCCGGCGAGCGCGTGCAAGCGCTGCGGCTGCTGCCGGCGCGTGAATTTCCCCTCACCGCCGCAGGTATTCAGACCTTCAAGCGCCGCTTTCGCAATCGCTTTCCCGGCGATCTGACGCGCATGCCGATTTACCAGGACATCGCCGAAGGCGCGCCGCCGGCCGGTCTCGAGTACTACCTGCCATTGTTCTTCGAGACCAGCGCGACGCTGTTCGATTATCTGCCCGCCAATACGCTGGTTGCCGCCGACACGGACCTCGAAGCGCTCGCAACGCAGGCGTTCGCAGAGATCGAGGGGCGTTACGAGCAGCGCGGACACGATGCGACACGGCCGATCCTGACGCCGGTCGAGGTATTCATGCCGGTGGCGGAATTGTCCGAACGCCACTCGACGTTCCGGCGCATCACTCTGTCACGCGTCGAGCTCGATCCGCTCACACAGACACTGCCGCATCAGAATTTCGGTACCAAACCGCCGCCACAGTTGCGCGTCGATCCGCGCAGCGAAGATCCGGCGCGCGAGCTGGCAAACTTCCTGGATGTCTTCCAGGGCCGCGTGCTGATCGCGGCGGAATCCGCGGGCCGGCGCGAGATGCTGCTCGACATGCTGCGCAAGCGGCGCATCGAACCGACCCTGATCGACAGCTGGCCGGCATTCCGCGACGGCGAAACACCGGTCGCTATAACCGTGTCACCGATTGCGACCGGCCTGGTGCTGGAGCAACCGCATGTCGCGCTGATTGCGGAAGAACAGCTGTTCGGCGAGCGAGCCCGGCAGGAACGCAGCCGGCGCCGTCCGGAGCGCGACCCGGAAAAGATCATTCGCGATCTGACCGACCTGCATCCGGGCTCGCCAGTGGTTCACGAGCACTATGGCGTCGGCCGTTTCCTCGGGCTGCAGACGCTGGATGTGGGCGGCCTGACCAGCGAGTTCCTGGTGCTCGAATATGCCGACGGCGACAAGCTCTATGTGCCGGTCCAGGCGCTGGACCTGATCAGCCGCTATACCGGCTCGCCAGCGGAAAGCGCGCCGCTGCACAAGCTCGGCTCCGATGCCTGGCAGAAAGCCAAGAAAAAGGCGGCCCAGCGCATTCGCGACACGGCAGCGGAGCTGCTCGATCTCTATTCACGCCGCGCCGCGCGCCAAGGCGAACAGCTCGCTGCGAATGAAGCGGACCTGCGCGCCTTCGAAGCGGCGTTCAAGTTCGAGGAAACGCCCGACCAGGCGCAGGCCATCGCAGCCGTCATTGCCGATCTCGGCAGTGGCCGCCCGATGGACCGGGTGGTCTGCGGCGATGTGGGTTTCGGCAAGACCGAGGTCGCATTGCGCGCCGCGTTCGTCGCGGTACAGGCCGGCAAGCAGGTCGTCGTGCTGGTGCCGACCACGCTGCTGGCGCAACAGCATTATCAGACCTTCGCCGACCGCTTCGCCGACTGGCCAGTGCGTGTCGAATCGCTGTCGCGGTTCCGCAGCGTGCGCGAGGTGGAACAGGTGCTTCATGGGCTGGAAGCGGGCCAGGTCGACATCGTGGTCGGCACGCACCGACTGCTGCAGACGGGCATCAAATTCGCCCGCCTGGGCCTGCTCATCATCGACGAAGAGCACCGCTTCGGCGTGAAGGACAAGGAGCGGCTGAAACAGCTGCGCGCCGAAGTCGATGTGCTGACGCTGACCGCGACCCCCATCCCGCGCACGCTCAACATGGCAATGGGCGGCTTGCGCGAGCTGTCGTTGATCACGACGCCGCCGGTGTCGCGCCTGTCGATCAAGACCTTCGTGTCGCAGTGGGAGCCAGCCACCATCCGCGAGGCTTGCCTGCGCGAAATCCGCCGCGGTGGACAGATCTACTTCGTCCACAACGCGGTCGAGACCATCGAGAAGACAGCCAAGGCGCTGGCCGAGCTGGTGCCGGAAGCGCGCATCGCGGTAGGCCATGGCCAGATGCGCGAGCGCGAGCTGGAGCAGATCATGCTCGACTTCTATCACCAGCGCTGCAACGTCCTGGTATGCACCACCATCGTCGAAAGCGGCATCGACGTGCCGTCGGCGAACACCATCATCATCGACCGCGCCGACCGGCTGGGCCTGGCACAGTTGCACCAGTTGCGCGGCCGGGTCGGCCGTTCGCACCACCAGGCTTATGCGTATCTGCTCACGCCGCCGCGCAACGTGATGACAGCCGATGCGGTCAAGCGGCTCGAAGCCATCGAGTCGCTGGAAGACCTCGGCGCCGGCTTTACGCTGGCCACGCACGATCTGGAAATTCGCGGTGCCGGCGAGCTGCTCGGCGAGGAACAGACCGGCCAGATCCAGGAAATCGGCTATGCGCTGTACATGGAAATGCTGGAGCGTGCGGTCAAGGCGCTCAAGTCCGGCAAGATTCCGGATCTGGATGCACCCATGCACCAGGGTCCCGAAGTCGATCTGCACCTGGCATCGCTGCTGCCGGACGACTACCTGCCCGACGTGCACCTGCGCCTGGTGCTGTACAAGCGCATTGCCGCAGCCGCCGGCAACGAGGAGCTGCGCCAGCTGCAGGTCGAGATGATCGACCGCTTCGGCCTGCTGCCGCCACCGGCCAAGAACCTGTTCCGGATCGCGGAGCTGAAGCTGGCCGCGCGGGAGCTGGGACTGCGCAAGATCGACATCGGTCCGGGCGGCGGGTCCGTCACCTTCAACGCCGATACCCAGGTGGATCCGGCGACCCTGATCCGCTACGTGCAGCAGAACTCGCGCACGCACCGGCTCGAAGGCGGCGTGAAGCTGCGCTTCACGGCCAAGGC
>JBDHQY010000357.1:0-3601 GCA_039807315.1 Steroidobacter sp.
CCACCAGGATCACGATGTCCGTCACCTGCGCGCCACGGGCACGCATTGCGGTGAATGCGGCGTGACCGGGCGTATCCAGGAACGTGACGACGCCCTTGGGCGTCTCCACGTGATAGGCGCCGACGTGCTGCGTGATGCCGCCCGCCTCGCCCGAAGCGACCTTGGTGCGACGGATGTAGTCGAGCAGCGAGGTCTTGCCGTGATCGACGTGGCCCATGACGGTGACGACCGGCGCCCGTGGCACCAGCTCGTGACCGGCATCCGCCACCTGCAGCTCGTCCTCGATGGCGTTTTCCTTGATGACCACCGCGTTGTGGCCCAGCTCCTCCACCACCAGCACCGCCGTGTCCTGGTCGATGGGCTGGTTGATGGTGGCCATCACGCCCATGTTCATCATGACCTTGATGACTTCGTTGGCCTTCACGGCCATGCGCTGCGCCAGCTCGGCCACCGTCACGGTCTCGCCGATCTGCACATCGCGCTTGACCGGCGCGGCCGGGCGTTCGAAGCCATGCTGGCCGCCGACACTGACCTGTACCGGCCGGCGCGTTCTGATCTGCTGATGCTGTTTCTTTTTCTTGAAGCGCGCGCTGGCATCGCTGGAAACGTGCAGCTCGGTGCGCTGGAAACGCGCAGGTTCGCCCTTGTTGTCGCGTTGAGAAGCTTCGCGTCCAGCCTTGGGCGGCGGCGGAACTTCCGCAGCCTTGGCGGCCTGCTGCCGACGCTCGGCTTCCTGGCGCTCGCGCACCTGGGTTTCACGCCGGGCTTCTTCTTCGGCGCGCGCCCGAACTTCTTCCTCGAGCTTGCGGCGCGACTCATCCTCTTCGCGCTGGCGCTGCTCGGCTTCGCGCTGCTGCGCTTCGAGCCGCTCCTGCGCCAGGCGCTCCTCTTCGAGCCGAGTGTCCTCGATCGGCCTTTCCTCGACCTGCTTCGGCTGGTCCTGCTGCTCCGCTTCTTCCTGATGCTGCACGCGCGCGCGTTCCTGCAGCACGCTGCGATTCAGGTAGGTCTTCTTGGTCCGCACTTCGACGTTGACCGTGCGTGCACGGCCCTGCGCCGAGGCGACCTTGATCTCGCCCTGCGACTTGCGCTGCAGCGTGATCTTGCGTGGCGCGCCGCCGTCCTCGGTGCGGCCATGCGCACGGCGCAGGAACGTCAGCAGCTCCATCTTCGCCTCATCGCTGATCGTGGCGTCCGCGCCCGATACCTGGATGCCAGCTTCGTCGAGCTGCGTCAGCAGCCGCTCGACCGGTACTTTCAGTACCTCTGCAAATTGTGTGACTGTCACATCCGCCATACTCGCCCTCCCGAGCTGTCCGCCTCAAGCCTGCTGGCTGGCGGATTCGAACCAGTGTTTGCGCGCTGCCATGATGAGCGCGCCGGCGCGTTCCGAATCGACCCCGTCGATCTCCGTCAGGTCGTCGATGGCCTGCTCCGCGAGATCCTCGCGCGTCACGATTCCCTTGCTGGCCAGCACCCGGGCCAAGTCCGGATCCATGCCGTCGACTTCGAGCAGGTCCTGGGCCGGCTCGGCGCCGTCGATCTCCTCCTCGCTGGCGATGGCCTGCGTCAGCAGCACATCGCGGGCGCGGTTGCGCAGCTCCTTGATGATGTCCTCGTCGAATTCCTCGATGCCCGCCAGCTCCGAAGCCGGCACGTAGGCGATCTCCTCGACCGTGGAGAAGCCTTCGCTGACCAGGATCTGCGCCACTTCTTCATCGACCGCCAGCTGCTTCTGGAACATCTCGACCAGCTTGCGCGACTCGCCTTCGCTCTTCTCCACCGCGGCCTGCTCGGTCATGACGTTGAGCTCCCAGCCGGTGAGCTCGCTCGCCAGCCGGATGTTCTGGCCGCCGCGGCCGATGGCCTGCGACAGCTTCTCCTCGGTCACCGCGATGTCCATCGAGTGCGAATCCTCGTCGACCACGATGGAGACCACCTCGGCCGGCGCCATGGCATTGATGACGAACTGTGCCGGATTGTCGTCGAACGGAATGATGTCGACGCGCTCGCCGGCGATCTCGTTCGAAACCGCCTGCACTGGCGAGCCGCGCATGCCGACACAGGCACCGACCGGGTCGATGCGGCTGTCGTTGCTCTTCACCGCAATCTTGGCGCGCACGCCCGCATCGCGGGCCGCGCCGAGGATCTGGATCAGGCCCTGGCCCACCTCCGGCACTTCCAGCTTGAACAGCTCGATCAGGAATTCCGGCGCAGTGCGCGACAGGAACAGCTGCGGGCCGCGCGGCTCCGAACGGACGTCCTGCAGGAAAGCCTTGACGCGATCCTGGGCACGGATCGGTTCGCGCGGAATCATCTGGTCGCGCGCAATGAAGCCTTCGGCATTGCTGCCCAGATCGACGAATATGCCGTTGCGATCGACACGCTTGACGATGCCCGACACCAGCGTGCCGGCACGGCTCTGGTATTCATCGACCACCTGGGCACGCTCGGCCTCGCGCACCTTCTGCACGATGACCTGCTTGGCGGTCTGCGCGGCGATGCGACCGAAGGCCACCGACTCCATCGGCACCTCGACATAGCCGCCGACCTCGGCGTCCTTGGAGACGTCCAGGGCGTCCTCCAGTCGCAGCTCGCTGTCCGGAAACTCCAGCTCGGTGGAATCGTCGGCGAACACTTTCCAGCGCCGCCAGGTGTCGTAGTCGCCGCTCTTGCGGTTGATGGCGACGCGCACGTCGATGCTCTCGCCGTGACGACGCCGCGTCGCGGAGGCGAGCGCCGCCTCGAGAGCTTCGAAAATGATCTCCTTGTCGACGCCTTTCTCGTTGGAAACAGCGTCCACCACCATCAGAATTTCTTTGTTCATCGTGCGAACTCCGGCTTGTGCCCGGTCAAAGATCCGGCGCCACCCGCGCCTTGTGAATTGCGTCGATCGGCAGACGTAGTGTGCTGCCGTCCACCTCGAGTGCAATCTCGCCCTGTGCTGTGTCGACTGCCGCGAGCCGCCCGGCGAAGCGCTTACGGCCGTTGATCGCGATGGCGGTCTCGACCTTCACCTGCTCGCCATTGAAGCGCGCGAAGTGCTCCGGCGTGCGCAGCACCCGGTCCAGCCCCGGTGAAGACACTTCCAGCGTGTAGGCCTGCGGGATCGGATCGTCGGCGTCCATCGCTTCGCTGACGGCGCGGCTGACCCGTTCACAGTCTTCCAGCGTAATCCCCTGGGCGGAATCGATGTATAGCCGCAACAGGCCGCCGGCACGCGGTGCGTATTCCAGCTCCCACAGCTCGTAACCGAGGCCGACCACAACGGGCTGGAGCAGCTCGACAAGCTGGTCTCTCAGCATGGTCCACCTCCGGTGATCGATTGCTCGACGTGTTTACGTGACCCAGAAACGAAAAATGGGCCCAAGGCCCATTCTCACACTCGTCCCTTCCGCACCCTCCGAGCCGATGGCCCGGACGGCGTCCTAGCAGACAAAAAGCCAACCGTGAGCCGGTGGCGGGCCTCTGTTTACCTCAAGTTGGTAGCGGGGGCAGGATTTGAACCTGCGACCTTCGGGTTATGAGCCCGACGAGCTGCCAGACTGCTCCACCCCGCAACAGAGGGGTAAACAGAGGGCGCGGATTGTAAGGGCCTGAA
>JBDHQY010000358.1:0-3575 GCA_039807315.1 Steroidobacter sp.
CGATGCCGCGGCCGTTGTAGCCGCTCACGGAAACCATGTTGCGATCAAGATGGTGGAATCGCGGTACCGAATCGCTCGTCGTTCCGATCCAGCCATACCATTCGTGCTCGAACTCGACATGGTGCAACTGCGGGAACAGTTGAAGAAGCGCACGGCGTGCCCAGCTTCGATGGATGTTTGTGCCGGTGCCGCGCAGCGCACCCACGCTGCCGAAGATCATGCGACCGGCGTCGTCGAGACGCAGCGACGACAACACCGTGCAGGTGTCCCACAGGCCTTGGCGTTCCGGCAGGATGGTGGCCAATTGCGAGTCGTTGAGCGGCCGGGTGGCCAGGTTGAAATACGGCAACCGGACCAGCTCCGCCTGCAATGCCTGCCAGCGGTGCTTCGAGTAAGCATTGGTGGCCACGATCACCCAAGGGGCCGTGACGCTGCCTTGCTTGGTCTTGATTTTCCAGGCCCCCGATACCTGCTCTGCGGATAGCACCGCACTCGATGTATGTATCGTTGCGCCACGTGAAATGGCGGCGCGCGCCAAGCCGCGGGCGTAGGCGAGAGGCTGAATCGTTCCGGCCCTGCGATCCAGCAGCGATCCGCGATAGGCGTTGGAGCCGGTCTTCTGCCGGGTGCTGCTCGCATCCAGGAGTTCCACGGGAGCCCCCAGGGACTGCCATTGTCGTGCGCGCTCAGTGATGTCCTTGAGTCCGCCCGCGCCCACGGCACAGTGGAGGGTGCCGTTATGAACGGCCTGGCAGTCCATGCCGTATTTTTCGACCAGCTGGAAGACCAGGCCCGGCGCCCCGCTCAGCTTGTCGATGAGCCGCCGGCCCGTCGCTTCGCCCAGGGCGGCGCAAAGGTCGGACGGCTTGACCCACATCCCGGCGTTGACCAGCCCGACGTTGCGGCCCGAGCCGCCGAATCCAATGTCGTTTGCCTCGAGGACCACGGCGCGCCGGCCGTCTTCAGCGAGATGCAGCGCCGCGGACAGACCGGTGTAGCCGGCCCCGATGATGATCACGTCCGCGGTAGTATCGCCGTCCAGTATCGTTGTCGCGGGGGCGGCGGGGGCGGATGCCTCCCACAGTCCATGGGTCCGAGGATCATTCTGCAAGTGCGAACGCCTGTGTTGTGAATACAAGGACTCGCCCGGCCCGCCTGCGACTGTACTTGAGCGCGCTGTCACGGTGTTTCCAGCGTCAACGCAAAAGTGTTAGCCATTCTGATCCCCCGGCATTCATCAGGTCGGAAGCGGGCCAGTTAGAGTGTCATGCTTTGCCGGAGTGTCATGCCTGGCATATGTGATGAAAATCGAGGTTACGGCAACATGTAATGCAAAATCGGAATGACTTCGCACGGGGGTATTTCGGCTGCCGGCGTCCGGTCGATGGGCCTGCGGCGCAGGATCGGCAGCGCTCGCTTCTTTGAGTTCATTCACCGAGTCGTTACACTCGCCGTCACGCGCCGCTGGCGCTTCATCGAAGCCTCGCCATACCCTCCCCGAATGCTGACGTTCAACGCACAAGCTGTCGCGCAAGCGCTGCCTTACGACCGGCTCATTGAAGCACTAGAAGCCGCGTTCAGGGGCGAGGTCCAAGTACCCGACCGGATGCAGCATCAGATAGAGGTTCCCGGTACCGACAGCGGCATTCTGTTGCTGATGCCGGCATGGCGGGTCGGCAGCGTGCTGGGCATCAAGATCGTGACGGTCTTTCCGGGCAACCTGAAGAACAATCTGCCGTCGGTCGAGGCCAGCTATCTGTTGCTGCAGGCGACTACCGGCCGCGCGATTGCGATGCTGGACGGAGCGGAGCTCACCGTGCGGCGGACTGCTGCCGCTTCGGCGCTTGCCTCCAAGTACTTGTCGCGTGCCGACGCGTCGACTCTCCTGATGGTCGGCACTGGCAAGCTTGCGCCTCATCTGATCCGCGCGCACGCCGCTGTGCGCCCGTTGAAACGCGTGTTGATCTGGGGACGCAGGCTGGAGTCGGCTCAGCGACTCGCCGATGGTTTTGTGGATGAACCCTATTCGGTAACGGCGGTCGAGGATCTCGAAGCCGCAGTGAAAGCGGCCGATATCGTTACATGCGCGACGCTTGCCACCGAGCCGTTGATCAAGGGGCGCTGGTTGCGTGAGGGGCAGCATCTGGATCTGGTCGGCTCGTTCACGCCGCAGATGAGCGAAGCCGATGGTGACGCGGTGGCGGTGTCCGATGTCTATGTCGACACTTATGCGGGCGCCGTGGCCGAAGCCGGCGAGATCGTTCAAGCGCTGGCCAGTGGCAAGCTCGAGAGGGCGGCTATCGTCGGCGACCTGTTCGCTCTGACGCGCGGCACATGCCCGCCGCGGCGTTCGCCGCAGGCGATTACATTATTCAAGTCTGTCGGCTCGGCCATCGAAGACCTGGCGGCAGCGGAACTCGCGACAAAACAGAACGAAGGAAACAATGGCAATGAATAAGATTCTTCGAGTCGGTGCTCTCTGCGTCGGTTTTTCTCTTGGTGCCGGCTGCACCGCGGTAAGGGATATGCGATCGCCGATCGAGTATTTTCCCGAAGCAACGCCCGGTGCCGCCTACTCGGCCTCGGTCAGGGTGGGCAACGTGCTTTATCTGACGGGACAGATCGGCACTCGTGCGGATGGCAGCGTTCCCGGCACCATCCAGGAACAGACACGTCTCGCCCTGGAGAACATGTCTGCGGAGCTGAAGGCGCGCGGCAGCAGCCTGGACAACGTCTTCAAGTGCAGCGTCATGCTGGATGACATCGCGGAATGGGCCGAATTCAACAAGGTCTACGTCACCTTCTTCAAGCCCGGCCGACTTCCTGCCCGCAACTCCTTCGGCGTTGAAGGGCTGGCGCTGCCGGGGCTGAAGGTGGAGCTCGTCTGCCTGGCTTACAGCCCGGCGTCGCGCTGAGGCGCGCGGGATTGACTACGCGGTAATTGAATCAGTCCTTCCCTGAGACGTGCTGACGGTACCGCAATAGAGAGAAACGGCCACGAAGCCTGGGGCTTCGTGGCCGTGACCGTTCAGGCTACGGCATCCCCAGACAATCGCCTGCCGCCCGCGCCCGCGGCGGATTCACGCTCGTGCTCGGCCAGACAGGCTTTGCGGTAGCTGCTGTTGATCGCGGCGCAGGCCGTGCAAATCGCCGGGCTGCCTGCCACGCTGGGATCGCGATCCATCTCGATCGCAATGTAGCTGCGCTCGCAGACATGGCACTGCACCCGCGCTTCCCAGACATTCTCGACTTCGTTGCGCGGATCGCCGCTTCTCTGCAGCAGGACCTTGCGGCGCTGGCGTTGATACGTCAGCGCGAACAGGATTCCACTGAGGGCAAACACCGCGGGAGTCGACCAGACGATACCGGCGGTGCCGCCGAACTGGTAGAAGAGCACGCCGAGCACGGAGCTGCCGATCCAGATCCAGGCGCCGGCGCTGAAGCTGGCAAGCCGGCCCGGGCGGAACTCGGTCAGCTTGTCTTTCTCCATGATCACGTGCACCAGCAGGACGCTGACCCAGGAAGCGATGAAGGCTCCCTGCCATGCCAGCGCAACCAGCAGATAGCTCATTACG
>JBDHQY010000359.1:0-3573 GCA_039807315.1 Steroidobacter sp.
GATTGTGCAGCGCGATGTGCGAATAGAAGCGCGGCCATTGGCTGAGGGGCTGTTCCAGCCGCAGATCGCTGATCCTCACCTCGCCGTCGAACACCTGCGCCTGCAAGGTGGTGCCCAGCGTGACCACCTTCTCGCGCATGCGCAGCTTGGAGATCTTGCCGCCGATGCGCCCGCCGAACTCCGGCCAGCCGAAGGCCTGGCACAGCTGGCGCACGCTGATCGGCTGGATGGTGGCGTCGACCATGAAGGCGACGCCGGACAGGCCGGCATTGCGGATCCGGAAACTCTCCAGCTCCAGGGCACCGTCGAAGATGGGCAGTCGGGCAGGCCGCAGCAGCCGCAGCTGGCGGCCCTGCGTATTGAATTGCAGCTCGCTCGGTCCGAGCTCGAGATTGAGCAGGGTGCCGCCGCTCCATTGCAACCGGGAGTCCGCGGCGCGGGACTGCTCCAGCTCTTCGTCATCGTCAGCGGCCTTGCTGCGCGCGCTTTGAGCTTCCAGCCAGTGCCAGTCGCCGGTGAGATCCTTCAGCACCAGATTGCGATTGCCGTCATCGAGGGTCACGGCAGCGAATTTCAGATCGATCCTTCTCGGCGTCCCCTCCTGCACCAGTATTTGCCCGGAGACGTTGCCCGCAGTCTGCAGCGCCTTGAAATTGGTATCGAGCAGCAGCGGCTGGAAGTAACTTTCGTAGGCACCGGGAAACTCGAGCGATTGCAGATCCAGCGACAGGGCGCGCAGCGGCTGCTCGTCGCTCAAACGGAGCATGGCGCTGCCCTGTCCGCGGGCAACGTCGCGATGATCGACGCTGAAGTGCTCGATGCCGAGCACGCCATCGCTTCCCCATGTGCCACTTGCGCTCAGGTTGAGTGCGTGCGCACCCAGGTCGAGAAACACCGGCTGCGCGTAGGCCTGCCCGCTGCTGGATTGCACCTCGGCGCGAAACAGCCAATCGCGCCGCGACTGTCGAACATCCGCCCGCAGCGCGAGCGACAGCTTGTCGGTGGCGAGACTCCCTTCTTCATTATTGGCGGTGAGTTCGACGAGTTCGGCGTCGAGGTGCGCTTCGGCCAGCGAGGTCTGCGAGCCGGCAGCGGTCAGCGACAACGAGGCTGTACCGCTGACGGTCAGTGCCGGCAACGGCAGCTTCAGGCCGCGGGCAAGCTCGAGCAGGGGCTGCAGCTGAATCCGCTCCATGTCGAGGCGCGCGTTCCAGCCGGACGACCCCATCCCGGCCTTGACCTTCGCCACGCCCTGCCCGACACGCAAGCCAGCGAGTTCCAGATCGAGCGCACCGGTCTGGCGGCCGAACACGACGCGTCCAATCAGCGTCTGCGCACCCAACGACGGCAGGTTGGCGGCGATACGAGCGTTGCGGCAGGCAATCGTGGCCGCGGAAATCTCCACGGCAGGACATTCGATTCGCACATTGCGCAATTCCTGTTGCTGCGCAGTCAGCCTTATCCGCGAGATGGAGACCGAGGCGCGCGGCGCGTCGGCCGGCAGATCGAGCCGAACCTCGATATTTTCCGCACTCCAGCCCGCTCCATCGACGCGCTCGACCGCGAAACCCACATCGTCGACGGCGCCGACCAGCGTCGCCCCGAGAATCGCCGCTGGAACCGCGAGCACGAGCAGTTGCCAGCGCAGGCTGCGCGGCCCGCCTTGTCGCATCGTGCCCGTCTCCAGCCGAGACCAGCAGGCGCTGCGCTGCCGGTCTGGCCGTGGCCTGAATCCCATCCGTTTCATCGCGGCGATGATGAACGGCAATGGCAGGCTGGGGAAGCTCCGCTTCACTGCGTCTACGCAGGCGGAAACTTGTCGCATGCCCGCCGGCAATGGCTTTCGATCACGCCGACGACTCGGGCCATCACGCCCGCCCTTGCGCCCGAACCCGGCTTGTCAGTAGCGTTGCGCCCTTGGTATCTCATCCAGACAAGCACAGGGAGCTCCCATGAAACTGTCCACCGCCGTATCGAGCCTGCTCCTCGCCTGCACGCTCGCCGCCTGCGGGCAATCGCAACAGAACGCACAGCAAAGCACCGCACCGGCCGCCTCGCCGGAGAATCCGGCAACTCCCGCGCCGACGGCCATGCCCGTCGCGGATACCGCAGCCATCCAGGCCGCGTTGAGCAACCCCAATCGTCTGGCCGGCGATGCCGAAGAGGATGCCTGGCGCAAGGCGCCCGAAGTGCTGAGCTTCCTGGGCGTGCAACCGGGCATGCACGTGATCGATTACCTTTCCGGCGGCGGCTATTACTCGGAGCTGCTGGCCAGCATCGTCGGTCCGCAGGGCCGGGTGATCGCCTACAACAATCCGGCCTATGCCAAGTATTCCAGCGAGAAGACCGCGCAGCGCTACGTCGACAATCGTCTGCCGAACGTCACGCCGACCACCATTGCGCCGGAGCAGCTCGATCTGCCGCCCAACAGCCTGGACGCGGCGCTGTTGGTGCAGTCGTATCACGACCTGCACTGGATCTCGGAGGACTGGACGCCGACCGATCCGGCGCAGTCGCTGGCGAAGCTGGTGCCGGCGCTGAAGCCAGGCGCGGTGGTCGTGGTGATCGATCACGTTGCCGCCGCCGGCGGCGACCCGGCGCAAACGGTCGACGCCCTGCATCGCATCGATCCGGCGGTGGTGAAACGCGAGTTCGAGGCAGCCGGCCTGGTGTTCGATGCCGAAAGCCCCCTGTTCGCCAATCCCGACGACGATCATCGCAAAGCGGTGTTCGACCCGTCGATTCGCCACAAGACCGATCAGTTCATGTACCGCTTCAGGAAGCCCTGAGGTCGTGACCGGGCCGTCCCTCCTGCGGGAGGGACGGCCGCCCGTTCGTGCTGCCGCACAGCGACGACATCCTCACCCGCGCCGATGCGCGACCTCTCTCGGGAAGGGAAGAGGTGCGGAGTCTTGTTTCGCCGCTAACGCCGCCACCCGTAAGGACCAGTGACAGGCCCGCTACCCATAGACAGCAGGCCGATCCGCCATGACCACTCTTGCCTCTTCCCTGCAGGCAAGAGCCAGGGTGAAGCCCGCTCTTCATTCTTCCTCGGCCGTCTTGAACGCCTTCATCAGGTCCTGCTGCTGGCGCGGCGGAACCGGATCGTAGTGGCTGAGCTCCAGGGTGAAAGTGCCTTCGCCACCCGTGAGGGACTTGAGGCGGGACTGGTAGTCGTTGATTTCTGCCAATGGCACCAAAGCGGTGATGCGCGTTCTTTGTCCGCCCAGCGCGTGGTTGCCGCTGATGCGGCCACGGCGCGTCGCCAGATCGCCGGTGATATCGCCAGTAGCGATGCTGGGCGTGGTGATCTCGACCCGCACCACCGGCTCGAGCACGATCGGGCCGGCTTCGCGGAAGGCTTTCCGGAAAGCGCGCCGGGCGGCGGCGATGAACGCCACTTCCTTGGAATCCACCGAGTGATGCTTGCCGTCATAGACGATGACGCGCAGGTCCTGCAGCGGAAATCCGGCAATCGCGCCCTCCAGCAACACCTGCCGCACACCCTTCTCCACCGCCGGAATGAATTGCGCAGGAATCGCGCCGCCCACCACCTCATCGACGAACTCGAAA
>JBDHQY010000360.1:0-3567 GCA_039807315.1 Steroidobacter sp.
AGAGGGTCTGCGTGTACGCGGTGACTTGCAGCCCGGCACCGCCGCCCTTGTTGATCAGAGGAATAAATTCGTCGCCCATCAACTCGTTGAATTCGTCCGCATGGACGTTGATCGGCACGCGCGTGCCTGCCGACGCGCCCGGCAAGCCGTCGTCGATCCCATGCTTGTAGATATGCCCGGCGACCGAAACCAGGTCGGAGAACATGGAATTGCCGACCGCAGCGGCCACCTCGGCATCGGAGAGCGCATCCAGGCCCACATAGACGATGGCCCTCTTACGGATGACCTGCATCCAATCGAAGATCGGGCGCGGGTCGGCCAGGTCGGAGTAGTTCGGGGCCAGGAGCTGAGCGATCTTGCCGCTGGTGAGCTTCTCCAGCAGCGGCAAGAGGCTGGCGACGATCTTGTCGAAGTAGGTCTTGTCGTATCGGACAGCGG
This sequence comes from Steroidobacter sp., assembly GCA_039807315.1. Lineage (GTDB taxonomy): Bacteria > Pseudomonadota > Gammaproteobacteria > Steroidobacterales > Steroidobacteraceae > Steroidobacter. Next base: position 439 of record JBDHQY010000360.1, read on the forward strand.
AGCGCAGGCCATCCAGCACCGGGTCGTAGTTGCGCGCCTGCGAGAGGTACTGCTCCAGCGCCACCACGCGCTTCTCGCGGCCGATCATGTTGCGTGGGATGTTTTTTTCATTGAGCTTGGCCTCGATCTGGACGATCACTTCCCAGGCTTTGGGCTCATGCTTTGCGAAATAATGCTGGGCGTACTCAATGAACAGTGCGTCGATGTTGATGACGTGTCGCTGGATCAGCAGGTAATCGGGGCGCTGCCCCAGTTCCACCAATGCCCGGGCGATGACGTTGACGAAACGCCAGGCGAACTCGCGAAACGCAGCGCTGTTGCCTTCGCCGGAGAGTTGCCCAGCGACACGGGTCGCGACTTCGCTGATGCGTCCGAAACGGCCCACGGCGTTGTAGCGCGCGGAAATGTCCGGCCAGCCCAAATGAAAAACGTAGAACTCGTTTTCGCGGCCAGCGCGCTTGGCTTCAACGTACATCCGCTTCAATAGGTCGGCATCGCCCTTCGGATCGAAGACGATGACGACCTCATGCTCACCAGCTGCATTCTGGCGACGGATGTCCTGGGTAATGAACAGCTCCGCCAGACGGGTCTTGCCCACGCGCGTTGTGCCCAGTACCAGTGAATGGCCGACGCGCTCGCCGAGTGGCAGGCTGACATCCACCTCCTCGGGTTCGATGCCGTGCAGGCGCGGCAGGCCGCCCACTGGCGGCAGGGGCCGTACCGGGTTGAAAGGCACGTCCCAGCCGGTGAGCGCAGGCAGCCGGGACAGCGGGAACGGTGCGAACTCCAGCCGTTCTTCCAGCCTTCGCGCCAGCCGGTACGCGGGTGTCGGTTCGACGTAGCGGCGGAACTCCGGCCGGTACGTCTGCATCAGCCTATGGGTGTGCTTCTGCTCCCACAGAAACCCGCGCCCCACGAACAGCCGCTGCTGGCTGACCGGCACGTCCTTGCTGGTCATCACGTACCGCGGCAGGCGGCGGATGTTGCGTCGATAGCGCAGGATGACGCGGGCATCGCGGTAGCGGATGGCACCGTAGGCACCGAACGCCAGCGCACTGCCGACGCCCATGGACGGGCTCAGCGCGAGCGACCATGGGGCCACCAGGGACAGAAACGCGGCGCCCGCGCATGCGGCAACGGTGTATAGCTCCACCGCTGGGCGTAGCAGTACCTCGACCGGCTGTTTCCCCGACATGGCTTCATTGCTCGATGCCGGTGGCCGTGATCAGCGCCGGGTAGTGCCGCAGGCCCAGGCGTTCGGCCAGGTCGTCGCCGGCCACCGGCGCGAGCGGTACGCCGGGTGCCAAGGCGCGCAGCCGCGCCAGGCCCTGTACGGTCTCGACGCTGACCACGAGGCCGACCGCGCCACGCTCGCGCAGCGCGGTCGCCTCGCGGCGAAGCCAGGCATGGGACACCTCGTCGTCGCCGACGACCACGAAAGGACGCAGGCCCGGGGCCTCGATGACCCGCCGCGCGACGGTGCCGGGCGTGAGCTTGGTGCTGCGCACCGGCAGCATCGCGGCCTCGTCCGCCGGCGTGGCGGGAACCTGGGGTGTCGGGATCGGCGGCCGGGCCGGCGCGTTGGCACGCGGCTGGAGGTTCAGGGTTTCGTAGTACGGCAGCGCCGACGCGCCGCCGCGGTCTTCGACCACGATCAGCGGCTCGCCGGCAAGCGAGGCCAGCGGCAGACCCGACAGCAGTACGAGCAGGCCCCGCAAGGCCAGATGGGATGTCGTCATGGGGATGTCTCCTGGTGTGCGGCGAGAACCGCGGCGGTTGGGCGCGCGCCCTGCACGCGGGCAAGGTGGCGGGATACGCTGCGCCGGTAGCGGGCGGCAGGCTCGCCGCCCGCAGGACGGTGGTAGCGGCCGATCGCCAGCAACCAGTCCTCGCCGGGTGTGTGCTGCTCGCGCAGGATCTCGGCAGCGATGGCGAGGTTGCGGTACGGGTCGAGCAAATCGCACGCGCTGGCGTAGCGCTGCTGGTGGTAGCCGAGGTTGATCTGGCCCAGGCCCGCGTCGATGCGCGTGTGTGGCGTGGTGCGCATCGCCTGCTGCAAACCAGCGCAGGCGTCGGCACGTGTAGTGAAGCGGCGAGACTGGCCGGCGACATTGAGCGACCACGGCCACGGGACGATGCGCCCGCCGCGTCGGATGCCGCTCTCCTGCAAGGCCACCGCGTAGAGCACCGTCGAGGGGATGCCTGCACGCTGCGCGGCGAGCTGGTAGGCCGGCGGTGGAACCTCCTGGGCATGGGCCGCGCAGGCGTACAGACCTGCGGCGAGCGCCAATGCGCGCAAGCACGGCGAGAAAGATGCGGCCGTTACGGCTGACGCTGCCATTGGCCGTTCACCTCGCGCACGGCAGCGGGCAAATCACCGGGCAGCCCCAGCGACAGCCAGCGGCCGCCGTCGTGGTTGAGCGTGATGGTGCCGCTGCGCACGCGCGCCGGATCGACGTTCGCGCGCTTGGCCCAGTCGCGGATACGCGCGTCGTCCTGGCGGCTGCCGACCATGTACAGGTCGAACTCGGCGCCCGAGGATTGCAGGCGCTGCACGAGCTGCCCGCAGGCTTCGCAGCCGTCCTTGACGAACACCGCCGTGCGGCCGGAGCCGCGCGTGGCTCCGGCGACAGGCTTGTCGTCAGGCTGGTTCACCCGCTGCATGCCGGGGTTCAGGCGCTGCCAGGCATCGTCGTAGGCGCGCTGATAGGTGAGCAGCTTCTCCACGCGGCGCGCTTCGACCTGTACCTGCAGTTCTGCGTAGCGGCGCCGTTCCTCGTCGGTACGCGCTTCGATGCCCAGGGCCGACAACGGGTCCAGGTTGGGCGAGTAGATGCCCAGCGGCCCGTCCATCAGTTCGCGGTATCGCGCCCACTCCTGCGGTTGCAGGCCCCAGTCGCTCGCCACCCGGTCGTCCAGGATGCGGGCGGCCAGCGGGCGTTCCTGACTCTGTGCATCGCGCGTGGGAGCAGTGGTCGGCTGCTGCGCCCAGGCGGGCCACTGCACGGACGCGAGCATGAGCGCGGAAAGAAGGATCGACGGCTTCATGCGATGTGTTCCGGTCAGGGAATCGCCACGCGACGGGTCTGGTCGCCGGCCTGGAACACCGCGGTGTTGCTCTCGACCGCC
>JBDHQY010000361.1:0-3550 GCA_039807315.1 Steroidobacter sp.
CCATTGCCGGAACTTTAGCCGGCTCTGCGGATGCGGCCCGAGCAGGCCGTTAGGGCAAGCTCGCAAAAGTGCATCGGCCGGACACAGAATAGGTTAAATGCGACGGCCGCGCCGCTCCTGGCATCGAGGTGACGGCGGCTGCCGATTCGTGCGCTGCTGCACATTCTTGTGGCCACGGCGCTAGGGGTTTGTCCCCGTGCCGGCGCAATGACGCTGTCCAAACTTGTCATATGGGTGCTGCGCTCAAAGACCGACGCGGACCGTTGCGGCGTTTTCCACCACGCCTTCCACGATCTTGCCGGAGCTCATGTTCTGGACCCGGATCCGTTGACTGGCGCCGCCTTCGGACAAGGCCTGTCCCTGCGCCCGAATCTCGAACGGTCCGTTCGCGGCGAGCAGGGTGACCTGCTGCCCGCGTCGCACCAGCACGTCGGCGACGAGCACGTCGGCCGTCAGTGGCGTTCCCGCCGCCACGGCGCGCTTGAGATGACGACCGTGCAGATCGGCGAGGTTACCGATGAACTGCGACGCGGTGCCGGGCAGCCGGCGGGTCTGCAATTCGACATCGTCGGCCGCGACCGTCGCCTGCCGGGCGAGCGCACGTCGCAGCACCAGGACCGGCGCTTCGACCTCCGTGACCACCGGAACATAGATGGTCCATTGCGCCGGCGCCGTACAGCGCACACCCACCGTGACTTTGGCGGTGGACGTGGCGTTGTTCGGCACGAATGCCTGCAGCGCGCTGCCGCACTGGGCGAGCCGCAATCTCGGATCGAGCCGCACCGCGCTGACGTGGTAGGTGGCTTTGCCTGCCGGCAGCAGTCCGCGCACTTCTTTCTCTGCGGCTGACTGGATGGACTCCAGCGACTGTACCTGGGCCTGCGCCACACCGCCGGCGACCAGCAGCATCAGCGCCGCCAGCACCGAATGTGATCTATCTCTCACCACGAACCTCGCTGCCGTTTCATTGACGGTTGCCAACAAGCAAGCAAATGCGATGCCAGATCGATGCTCGGAGTCTGGCGTGGGTGCGAATAGAGGGAAGTTCTGCCTGGATTTCAGATCCTCAGGCGCCTTGTGATCGTGGACGAGATCGTGCCAGGCGTCGTTTCGGGCGGGGCCACGCATTTACAGGATCGCGCGTGGATACATCCCTATAGCGCTTGCTCACTCGGAACGTCCTGTTCCTCCTCCGATCCTGAAAATGTGGAGCCCCGCCCGGAACGACGCCCGAAAGAGAGTGCCAGCCTCCTTAACGTCTTGCGGATGCGTGCTTTTCGAGCTTCTCTCAGCGGAGCCGCACGCTGTCTATCGAAGCCGCTCCTCCACAATTGATTAGGATCATGTGCCGCTCTCGAGCGCACTTGCTGCGGCTCACCCGGCACCGCACTCACTCATGGAAGCTGCTCGCGCACCCCATCGAAGAAGCGTGAAGCGGGCGGAAGTGTCGTTTGCCGCCCGGCAATTCCTTGCCGCCGCCACGTGATTCACGTCGCAGGATTTTCCTGCGCCATCTCTCATTACCGCTGTCGGCAGCGGCTTCGCGGCATGAATTGCCGCTCTGGCATGGCCCTTGCTAAGTCCTGCGGCAGACAGTTTTCTGACGGAGGCAGCGATGCCGGTCAATCTGGATACGTATCTCGGAGTCCACGCCGCGGCGCTCAAGGTGCGCTCGCAGCGCACCGAGGTGCTCGCCGCCAATCTGGCGAATGCCGATACGCCGAACTACCGGGCGCGGGACATCGATTTCAAGAGCGCGCTCGCCGCGGCAAGCGGTGACAAGGCCGGCGGCGTGCATCTTGCGACCACGAGCGCCGGACATATCGGTGCTGCAAACGTTAACGGCACGTCGGCGCCGGAACTGAAATATCGCGTGCCGCTCGCGCCCTCGCTCGACGGCAATACCGTGGATACGCAACTCGAGCAGGCAGCCTTCGCCGAGAACTCCGTGCGCTACCAGGCGACGCTCACGTTCCTGAACGCCAAGTTCCGCGGGCTGCTCACTGCCATCACCGGACAGTGATCCGAACGGGAGTCTCCGCCATGTCCTCATTCAAGATTTTCGAAGTCGCCGGCAGCGGCATGAGCGCCCAGTCGGTGCGCCTGAATACCACCGCCAGCAATCTCGCCAACGCCGACAGCGTCAGCGGCGATCCGAACCAGGTCTACAAGGCCAGACACCCGCTGTTCGAGGCGGTGCGCGCCGGGCTCGGCGCCAATGCCGCGACCTCCGGCGTCTCCGTCAAGGGCATCGTCGAGAACCAGGCGGCGCCGGCCGCGCGCTACGAGCCGGGCAATCCGCTCGCCGATGCCAACGGCTACGTCTATGCGCCCAACGTCAACACGGTGGAGGAGATGGTCGACATGATCTCGGCCTCGCGCTCCTACCAGAACAACGTGGAAGTGATGAACACGGCCAAGGAAATGATGCTGGCCACACTGCGACTGGGACAGTAATCGAGGAGTTTTCATGTCCACCACCGATCCTCTTGCCGCCTATGCGGCGCAGACCCAGGCGGCCCTGTCCGCGGCGCAGAAGAAATCTGCCGGCAACCTCGGCATCGAGGATTTCCTGACGCTGATGACCACGCAGCTGAAGAACCAGGATCCGATGAAGCCGCTGGAAGGCACCGAGTTCGTGGCGCAGCTGGCGCAGTTCGGCGCGGTGTCCGGCATCCAGCAGATGCAGGGCTCGATCGAGACGCTGGCGAGCTCGCTGCGCTCCAACCAGGCGCTCAACGGCGCCACCATGGTCGGTCGCGACGTGCTGGCCCGCGCGGACAGCTTCGTACTGACGCCGGGAACCGAGGTGAAGGGCGAGGTGGATGTGCCGCAAGGCGCCACCAGCCTGCAGATCCGCATCACCGATGCCAGCGGGGAAGTGGTGCGCGAGATCGACGGCGTGCCGGTCGCCGGCGTCAACAGCTTCTCGTGGGACGGCCTGCGCGCCGACGGCAGCGCCGCCGACGCCGGCGAATACGAGGTCGAAGCCATCGCCTCCAACGGCTCGGCGCACGCCTCGCTGGATGTGCTCATGGCCGGGCGCGTCGCCAGCGTCACCATCGATGCGCAAGGCACCGGCCTCACCCTCAACACTGCCGTGCTCGGTTCGGTGGCAATGGCCGACGTGCGCCGCGTGATGTAGCGGTCCGGCCCACCGATCAACGAATCATTCCAGGAGTATTCAAGTCATGTCATTCGGCATCGCGCTCAGCGGACTCAATGCGGCTCAGACGGACCTCAACGTCACGGCGAACAACATCGCCAACAGCTCCACCACCGGCTTCAAGCAGTCGCGCTCGGAGTTCGCGGAGCTGTTCGCGGTCTCGCCGCAGGGCGTCAGCAGCAACCAGTTCGGCAATGGCGTGAAAGTGGCGGCGGTCGCGCAGCAGTTCACGCAGGGCAACATCAACACCACCAACAACAGCCTGGACCTGGCGATGAGCGGTCAGGGCTTTTTCGTGCTCAGCGACGGCGGTGCGCGCGCCTACACCCGGGCGGGCGCATTCCAGGTCGACAATTCCGGCTACGTGGTGAACAGCCAGAACCA
>JBDHQY010000362.1:0-3549 GCA_039807315.1 Steroidobacter sp.
TCGCGCATGAAATCGCGTTCCTGGTTCAACTGATCTTCGAGCGTCCGGCTCCAGCTTTCGTAGAGCGCCTGTTTGGTTCGTGCGAGTCCGCGCGTCGGCGCGGCGGCGAGCTGAGTGGCGAGCGCATCCACGGTCTCCTTGAACTGTGCATCGTCGACGCAGCGCCAGATCAGCCCCCACTGCTCTGCCTGCTCGGCCGAGAGCTTGTCGCCCAGCAGCGCGAGCCCGAGCGCGCGGGCGTTGCCGAGCAGCCGCGGCAGAACCCATGTGCCGCCGGAATCCGGGATCAGCCCGAGCTTGCTGAACGACTGGATGAAACTGGCCGAGCGCGCGGCGATCACCAGGTCGCAGCCCAATGCGATGTTGGCGCCGGCACCGGCCGCCACGCCGTTGACCGCGGCGATCACCGGCAGCGGCAGATTCCTCAAGGAAAGGATCAGCGGCTTGTAATAGTTCTCGACCGAATCGCCCAGATCGACGCTCTGTCCGCCCGGCGTCACGGCGCGATCGTTGAGATCCTGCCCGGCGCAGAAGCCGCGTCCGGCACCGGTGATCACGAGCACGCGGCCGCCTTCGGCGACCACACGACCGAGCGCATCGCGTACCTCCCCGTGCATCTTGACCGTGAAGCTGTTGAGCCGCTCCGGCCGGTTCAGCGTCAGCCGGGCAACACCGTGCTCCACCGAGAAAACAATGGTCTCGTAGCTCATGAGCGGCTCGCTATTCGTCGTAGGTGATTTCGATTTCCGCGGTGCTGGGATGCGCCTGACAGCACAGTACGTAGCCGGCCTCGACTTCCCAGTCCTCCAGCGCCAGGTTGTTGTCCATGCGGACTTCACCCTTGGTGAGCTTGGCGCGGCAGGTGGAGCATACGCCGGCGCGACAGGAATACGGCAGCTCTATCCCGGCTCGCGCCGCGGCGTCGAGCACCGGTTCGCCACCCCGCGACATGCTGAAGCTGCGGCGGCGTCCGTCCATGACGATGGCCACCTGGGTGGCGTCCTGCGCCGCCGCTAGCCGCTGTGCGGCGCGCACATCGGCGACAGGCGGGGCGCCGGCGGTAACGAACAGCTCGGTGTGAACCTTGCCCTGCGCACCCAGCGCACGCAGCTCGGCACCGACCTCCTCGACCATCGAGCCCGGGCCGCAGACGAAGAACTCGTCCACGGCAGCGACATCGAACAAGGTTCCGGCGAACTCGCGCACCTTGGCCCGGTCGATGCGGCCGTTGTACAGATCGATCTCCTGCGGTTCGCGGCTCATCAGGAAATGCACGGCGAAGCGCGTGGTGAAACGATTCTTCAGCGCCATCACCTCGTCCAGGAACATGGTGCTGGCGACGGTACGATTGCCGTAGAACAGGACGAAGCGGCTGTGCGGCTCGGCCTCCAGCACCGATGCGGCGATCGACAATACCGGCGTGATGCCGCTGCCGGCCGCGAATGCGACGTAGCGTTTGGCGCGCCCGGGCTCGATCCGGGTGTGAAAGCTGCCGTTCGGCGTCAGGACTTCGAGTGTCTCACCGACCTGCAGTCGCTGCGCGAGAAAGGGCGAAACCCGCCCACCCTGCTGCACGCGCACGCCGATGCTCAGATCGTCGCTGCCCATCGGGCAGACGATGGAATAGGTGCGGCGCACGTCCGGCTCCTGCCCCGGCAGCCGCACCGCGACATGCTGCCCGGCCTGGAATTTGTAGGAATCACGCAGCTGCGGCGGCAGCTCGAAGGTGATGCAGACAGCGTCGTCCGCCGCTTCGGTACGGGATTTGATCTTCAGGGGATGGAACTTGAGCATGGCGATCTCTGATCAATTCGGCATTCCGCGCCTCGGCAGCTTCGCTCACCGCAGCGTTGCCGGCAGTTGCACCTGGCCGCGGTCAGGGAGCCCGACGAAGCAGAGCTTCCCATGACTTCAATGGCACTTGAAATAATCGAAGGGTTCGAGGCAGGCGCGGCAGCGATAGTGCGCCTTGCACGGCGTCGAGCCGAACTCGCTTATTTTCTCGGTATCGTGCGAGCCGCAGCGCGGGCATTCGACAGCGGGCGCCGGCCGCCAGATTTCGCGGACGCTGGCAACCGATTCGGCAGGCGGCGCGATTCCATACTCGCGCAGCTTGCGGCGGCCTTCCTCGGTGATCCAGTCGCTGGTCCAGGGCGGCGACAGCACATCCTGCAGCGAGAAGCGCTCGAAACCCGCCTTGCGCAGCGCCGCGGCCACACTTTGCCGGATCACGGCAGTCGCCGGGCAGCCCGAGTAGGTCGGCGACAGCCCCACCTGGATGACGCCTTCGTCATCCAGGCGCGCGTAACGCACGATGCCCAGATCCGCAATGCTCAGCACCGGAATCTCGGGATCCGGCACGCTCTGCAGTACCTCCCGGACGCGGGACTCCAGGCGTGCCCGCAGCAGGGTGGGATCTTCGGCAGTCGACACATCCATCGCTTCACCAGCTCGCGCCGGGATAGGTTCGCTGCATGTACTGCATCTCGGCCAGCAGACGGCCGAGGTGCTCGCTGTGATCGCCGCGCTTGCCGTACCACAGATACGGCCGGTCGGCCGGGCGCTGCAATGTCGCCTCGGCGAGCACGGCGTTGACGGTGGCGTCCCAGCCCTGACGCACGGCGGAAAAATCCGGAGCGATGCCGGCGCGGATCATTGCATCGTCGATCTCGTCCGCATCGAACAGCTCGCGCGTGTACGGCCATAACTGGTCGAGCGCCTGCTGCACGCGGTCGTGACTTTCCTGCGTGCCATCGCCGAGCCGGACCAGCCAGCTCGAGCTGTAGCGCAGGTGATAACGCGTTTCCTTGACGGCCTTCGCGGCCACTTCGGCCAGGCGCGCATCGCTCGACTGGGCCAGGCGCTGGTACAGCTCCAGCTGCCAGGCATCGACCAGGAACTGGCGCACCAGGGTCTGCCCGAAATCGCCGTTCGGCTGCTCGACCAGGATCGGATTCAGGAAGTCGCGATGCTCGCGCAGGAAGGCCAGCGCATCCTCGTCGCGACCTTTGCCCTCGATCTCGCCCGCATAGGTGAGCAGCAGCCGCGCCTGCCCCAGCAGATCCAGCCCGATGTTGGCCAGGCCCAGATCTTCTTCCAGCGCGGGCGCATGCCCGACCAGCTCGCCCAGCCGCTGCGCCAGGATCAGGCTGGCATCCGCCAGCCGCAGGACATAAAGAAAACGACTCTGCGAGGCGGGCGCTGCAATCTTTGTCGCCGCGTTCACAGCGTCTTCACCTCGTCCGGAATGTCGTAGAACGTCGGATGCCGGTACACCTTGTCGCGCGCCGGCTCGAAGAAGGCGTCGGCATCGGCCGGATCGGAAGCGACGATGTCCGCCGACTGCACCACCCAGATGCTCACGCCTTCCTGGCGGCGCGTATACACGTCACGCGCGTGTTCGATCGCCATGCGCGCATCGACGGCATGAATGCTGCCGACATGTTTGTGATCCAGGCCGCCGCGCGCACGAATGAAGATCTCGTACAGGGGCCACTCGCGGGAATCGCTCACTTCAGATACCTCGATTTATGTACCGGACGTGCGTCA
>JBDHQY010000363.1:0-3547 GCA_039807315.1 Steroidobacter sp.
TGCGTGATCGATCGTTCCAGCATCGGGCCGCGCAATTCCATCGGCCCGTTTGCGCGAATCCGTCCACAGAGCGTGCTGCACGAGGACGTGCACATCGGCAACTTCGTCGAGGTGAAGAAGGCCGAGATCGGCGCGGGCAGCAAGGCCAATCATCTGACCTATCTCGGCGATGCCAGCGTCGGCCGCAAGGTCAATGTCGGCGCCGGCACCGTGACCGTGAACTACGATGGCGTGAACAAATTCCGCACCGAGATCGGCGACAACGCCTTCATCGGCTCCGGCTCCATGTTGGTGGCGCCGCTCAAGATCGGCGCCGGCGCCAATACCGGCGCCGGCTCGACCATCACCAAGGATGCCCCCGAGGGCAAGCTGACGGTGGCGCGGGCGCGGCAGGTCACGCTCGACGGCTGGAAGCGGCCGACCAAGAAGACCTGAGAAGACCCCTGCAGGCAGGGATCGGGAGCACGGTTTCTGCGTGCGTCCGATTGCGGCCAGTGCCGATGCCCGAGACTGTCCGGCCCGGTGGGTTGGCGGGGCGTCCGCAACCGGGCAGCACCCGGCTCACATCACAGATTTTGCGTGCCGGGCTCAAGTACAATCGCTGCCTTCGGGTATCGGGCGGCGGTCCGCAAAAACCTTTATCCTCAAGCAGTTAAGTCCAAGGATCCATCATGTGCGGAATCGTCGGCGCCATCGCTGATCGCGACATCGTCCCCATCCTGATCGAGGGTCTGCGGCGGCTGGAATATCGGGGCTACGACTCGGCCGGCGTCGCGGTGCTCAATCCTTCGGGCCACCTGAGCCGCCTGCGCACCGTGGGCAAGGTCCGCAATCTGCAGGACGCCATCGTCGAGACGCCGACCGAAGGGCGCCTGGGTATCGCGCACACGCGCTGGGCGACGCACGGTGTGCCTTCCGAGCGCAATGCGCATCCGCACATCTCCCGCGACGGCATCGCCATCGTCCACAACGGCATCATCGAGAATCACGAGGAGCTGCGCGAGGAGCTGACCAAGCTCGGCTACACGTTTTCTTCCGAGACCGACACCGAAGTCATCGCGCACCGTATTCATCACCACAAGCAGAAGCTTGGCGACATCTTCCGCGCAGTGCGCGCGACCGTTGCCGAGCTCGAGGGCGCCTATGCGCTCGCGGTCATCTCCGAAGACAGCCCCGACAGCATCATCCTGGCCCGCGCCGGCTGCCCGGTGGTGATCGGCCTCGGCGAAGATGGGAACTTCGTCGCCTCCGACGTCTCCGCGCTGCTGCCAGTCACCCGCAAGTTCATTTTCCTGGAAGAGGGCGATGTCGCTGAAATCCGGCGCCAGGGCATTCGCGTCCTGGATGCGGAGGGCAACAGTGCGCAGCGCGCCGTGCGGGAAAGTGCGCTGTCGGCCGATGCGGCGGAGAAAGGCGAATACCCGCACTACATGCTCAAGGAGATCTTTGAGCAGCCGCGCGCCATTGCGCAGACGCTCGAAGAACGCGTCGCCGGCGGCAAGCTGCTCGAAGCTGCCTTCGGCCCGTTGGCGACGGACGTGTTCCGGCGCACCGAGGCCGTGCAGATCGTCGCCTGCGGCACCAGCTATCACGCCGGCGCCGTGGCCAAGTACTACATCGAACAGATCGCGCGCCTGCCGTGCTGGGTGGAGATCGCCAGCGAATACCGTTATCGCAATCCGGTCGTGCCCAGGAACACGCTGTTCGTGACCATCTCGCAGTCCGGCGAAACGGCTGACACGCTGGCGGCGCTGCGGATGGCGAAGCAGTCGGGCTATCTGTCGAGCCTGGCGATCTGCAACGTGCCGGAAAGCTCGCTGGTGCGTGAATCGGACCTCGTGCTGCTGACGCGCGCCGGCCCGGAAATCGGCGTCGCTTCGACCAAGGCCTTCACCACCCAGCTGGCGGCGTTGGGCCTGCTGGTCATCGCGCTGGCGAAGTTCAATGGCACGGACGCCGAGCGCGAACGTGGCCTGGTGCAGCGCCTCATCGAAATTCCGGGACTGATCGAAAAGACCCTGCACCTGGAGCCGGTCATCAAGGAGCTGGCGCATCGTTTCGCCGACAAGCATCACGCGCTGTTCCTCGGCCGCGGCCAGATGCATCCGATCGCGATGGAAGGCGCGCTCAAGCTCAAGGAGATCTCCTACATCCACGCCGAAGCCTATGCGGCCGGTGAGCTCAAGCACGGACCGCTGGCGCTGGTGGACGCCGACATGCCGGTGATCACGGTGGCGCCGAACAACGATCTGCTGGAGAAGCTCAAGTCGAACCTGCAGGAAGTGCGGGCGCGTGGCGGCGAGCTCTACGTGTTCGCCGACCCGGATTCGGGCATGCAGTCCTCCGAAGGCGTCACCGTCATCAACATGCCCAAGCACGTCAGCCACTTCCAGGCGTCCGCGGTCTACAGCGTGCCGCTGCAATTGCTGGCATATCACTGCGCCATCCTGCGCGGCACCGACGTCGACCAGCCACGCAACCTGGCCAAGTCGGTGACGGTCGAATAGCGCCAGCGCCGGGAAAAATAGGTACGCAAGTCCGCCGCCGCTCAGCGGCAAGGGCTGCCGTGGCTTGTCCGCGCGCCGATGGTCATTCCGCAGTTGTGTGAGCGCCTGCCAAAGGCTTCTTGTGGGAGGAAGGCATCACGCCAGGGGGCACCGATCTGAACAAGATTGGCAAGGTCCCAATCAAAATGTCAGACACGGCCAAAGCCCGCCTGAAAGCAGTCGAGTCGCATCAGTCTGCTATTGCTGGAACCCAGACATGCCCACGCTGAGCGCCTCGCACACTCTGTGCAGCGTCTCAATGCGTATCGCCTTCTTGCCGCGCCCAATCGCCGATTGGCAGGCGCGGTGAATTCTTACCTTCTCGGCGAATGCCGGATCGCCAAGCCCACACGAACAGATGGCGCGCAAGGTTGCTGAGCAGGGCAGATAACGTGGTAACTTCGGCCACAGACCCCGTCCGGACGGGGCTGAAACAAGTGCCAGGCCGAACAAACTACTAATTAAGTATTTCACGCTGAGGGGTGTCGTATGCACAGCCGTGCGTCGTTGCGTCTGGGTTTTCTGTGTGCCGTGGCATTGGCCGTGTGCATGCAGGCCGCTATCGCTGCTGGGGCATATCAGGTCGAAGAAGTCCCGCTATCGCAGATCGCTGCCGATCTGGCGGCGGGCAAGACAACCTCCGTCAAGCTGACGCAGGCGTATATCGCCCGTATCAAGACCTACGACGGGCCGCTGAATTCCGTCATTGGCGTGGCTCCCGATGCGCTGAAGCAGGCCGCTGCAGCCGACAAGCGTCGCAAAGCGAAAAAGACCCTGGGCCCGCTGGATGGCGTACCGATCCTCCTCAAGGACAATATCGATGCCGTGGGCATGGCGACCACGGCGGGTTCCTTCGCGCTGGTGGATAACCGGCCGGCTGAGGATTCCGAAGTCACGCGGCGTTTGCGGGCCGCGGGTGTTGTGATTCTCGGCAAAGCCAACTTGTCGCAATTTGCCGGTTTCCGCTCCTGGAAGAGTTTCAACGGCAGTACCGTGGGCGG
>JBDHQY010000364.1:0-3521 GCA_039807315.1 Steroidobacter sp.
GGATCGAGAACCAGATGACGTACTTGCGGCCGAAGCGATCGCCGATCGGCCCGCCGAGAATGGTGCCGAGCGCCACCGAGGCCAGAAACACGAACAGATGGACCTGCGAGCTCCACACCGACACATGGAAGCGGTCGATCAGGTAGAAGGTGTAGTAGCTGGTGAGACTGGCCAGATAGAAATACTTGGAGAAAATCAGCGCCACCAGGATCGAGAGCGCTCCGATCACCTTGCCGCGGCTCAACGACTCGACCGGCGCAGCTGCTCTGTGCGCCTTGGCCCGCCGCTGCGCATTCCGGCTGTACCACGCGCCGATCTTCGACAGCAGCACCATACCGAGCAACGCCAGGAGCGCGAACCACGCGACACTGCCCCGCCCGTTCGGCAGCACGATGAAAGCCGCAGCCAGCGGCCCGATCGCCGAACCGGCATTGCCGCCGACCTGGAACAACGACTGCGCCAGGCCGTGCCGGCCACCCGAGGCCAGACGCGCCAGCCGCGACGACTCCGGATGGAACACCGAGGAGCCGACCCCGATGGTCGCGGCCGCCGCCAGCAATATCGCGAAATTGCTCGCGGCCGACAGCATCAGCAGACCCACCAGCGTGAAGCCCATGCCGCAGGCCAGCGCATACGGCATCGGACGCCGATCGGTGTACAGCCCGATCAGCGGCTGGAACATCGAAGCCGTCAGCTGATAGACCAGCGTGATCAGACCGATCTGGCCGAAATCCAGGCGCAGGCCGTCCTTGAGCATCGGATACATAGCGGGCAGCAACGACTGCATCATGTCGTTGAGCAGATGACAGAAGCTCAGTGCGCCCAGCACTGCGAATGCCGTCGTCACCGGTTGTTGTTGAGCTTCAGCGGTCGTGTTCATGGCGTTGCATCATCGAGGAGCGGTAGCGCGATCAATCCGGCAGGAGTCGTTGCCGAGGTCAGGGCTTTGCTGCATTTCGCCATGCAAAGGTCAGCAGCCGGGCCCCGTGATCGCGCGCTCTCGCCTGCCAGTCCCGGGCACCGGCCGCGGGCACGATGAAGGTGTCGTGCAGCCCGAGCGCAACGCTTCGGCCGCTGCCCGGCTCGATACACTCGACCTCGCCTTCGAGACAGAACACTGCATTGTCACAGTCCGCCGGCAACGGCTCGATAGCGCCCCCGGCCAGTATCACGTGCCGGGCGGCAACGACCGATCCGGGTTCGCGCACCATCAGATTCAAGTCGCAGCTGGTTCCGGCGATCAGATCGCATGTCACCGCCGCGGCACCGGAAAACAATGCAATGTCGCCCGGCTCGCGCAACGAAACCGGCTGCGCATCGATGCCGTGCAGGACACAACCCGAGCCGCTGACCAGCGCGATGGCGCGCCGGTAGCCGGCGAAGCTGGAAAACGGGCCGCCGCGCTCGATCAATGCCAGACTCAAGCGCCAGTCGAACTCGTCGCCGCTGCGCGGCTGGCGCGCGATCTCGAACGTCACGCCACCACCGTTACGCCAGGGCATCTCGAGGTATTCGTTGCGACGCAAGTGGCGCACGGTGATCTCCGAGCTCATGGGCAAGCGCTCCCGGTACGAAGCCCGACACGGGAGGGCGGCGTCGGCGCGCCAGCGCGGACCGCACCTGCAGATCGCGACATTGAGGTTTTCCCTTGCAAGGGCCGGATGGGTGGATTGACGGAGCGGCGATTGTAATCCGAGCAGGAGCCGGCGATCACTGCGTCCTGCACGAGCCGGGCTCGAAGACAGCTTAGATAATCTCAAGGAAGGTCTGATTCACTGCTTCCTGGCCATTACCCCACAGTGCCTCCGCGCAGGCGACGTGGGAATCCATCCGAAAATGGACTTTTCGTCTCGCCCCAAGTCGAGAGCAGGCTTCACACGGGAATGCCGAACGGATCGGAGCGTTTCCGCAGCGAGCCGCTCTGACGCTACGCCGCGGGCTCAGTTGGCGGCGCCGGCCGCGATCGCAGCGCCAGAGGAACGCGCCGGCGCGCCCAGCATCACCGGCTTGGCGTCGCCACCCGGACCGAGACGGCCGACCAGCGGCAGCTTGACGGCCAGGCCCAGCGGATCGATGCCGAACGTCAGGCCCAGCAGATTCAATTCCAGACCTTCTTCGGCGCCGGCCAGAATGCCGGCCGCGCCGAACAGGCTGAACTGCGCCCCGGTGCCGCTCGGGGTCCTGCCGACCGAGGCGATGCCCAGATAGTCCTTGCCGATCGCCGTCGGCGGCAGATCGACACGCAGCTCCGGCACGTCGCGCAGCACGAATGCCGTGAACGTGTTCGAGTTCGGTCCGGGCCAGACGCGGTACGTGCGTGCGTACGGGTATTTCTGTACCGCGGCTTCGATCCGGGTGATGAGATCATCCACACCCGCGCCGCGCACGTCGCTCAGCAACTCTGGACGATTGCCGAACCAATAGCCGTCAGCGGCACGCTCATGCACCACGACCGCGGTGCCGGCACGCTTCAATCGGTAACCGATGACTTCGTAGACGATGAATTTTTCGGCGTTGGTGCGCTTGGCGGCGATCCAGGTGTGCACACCGAACTTGCCACGCCAGCCGACGGCGCGCGCCGAATAGACCTGCACCACGGCCTCGGGTGTCGTCGCGGGATCGGGCGCCAGGCCGGCCGGCTCGCGACTCGCCGTCCGCCAGTCCTTGCTGCCGCCGCCCACGACGCTCTGTCCGAGCACGGCACTCGCCAGAATCACAGCTCCCAGCAACCAGAATCTTTTTCTTCTTGAGATCACGCGGCGTTCGCTCAGCGAGACAGTCCAAGCAGTGAAATTACTTCATGACGGCTGCTTTTTGCTCCAGCGCCGACACTGCGACAGAGGATAGATCAAACCTGCGGGAAATGATTCCGCCAGCGGCGCCGCGTGCTCTCGACTCGCCCTCCTCTTCCCTTGCTTTCATGAACTTCAGACGCATGAAATGGGCGGTTCCGGTACAGTTGTCGGATCTGGGCGTCAGCGTCCAGCGAGCCAGGATCGGAAGTTATGTTCGAGAGTCTTTTCACCACCCGAAACGTCATCCTGAGCCTGTTCCTTGCCACCGTCGTCTACGTCCAGCTGCGCGGCAAGGTGCGCCACAAGTTCTCCCGGCTGATCGCCGACCACGCGAACCTGATGGCGCCCTACAACACGCTCATGTACCTGTTCGCGGCGGTGCCCGCCAAGCCTTACGCCGACGTGCGCCGCTTCCCGGAGCTCGAGCCCATCACTGCACAGTGGCAGATGATCCGCGACGAGGCGCTGAAGCTGTTCGACGAGGGCTACATCCGCGCCGCCGCAAAGCACAACGACATCGGCTTCAATTCCTTCTTCCGCACCGGCTGGAAGCGCTTCTATCTGAAATGGTACGGCGACTTCCTACCCTCCGCCGCCGCCCTGTGCCCGAAGACCGCGGCGCTGCTGGCGGACATCCCGTCGGTCAACGCCGCGATGTTCACCGTGCTGCCGCCGGGCTCGCGCCTGGGCGCGCATCGCGATCCTTTCGCCGGCTCGCTGCGCTAC
>JBDHQY010000365.1:0-3521 GCA_039807315.1 Steroidobacter sp.
CTGGCTCGCGCACCGGCGACGCTGCGCCTGCAGGTTGCCAATCTCACCGACGAATTCATCTGGTCGGTGTGGTCCAGCAACGCCTATGGATTGACCGATGGACGGCGTTTCTCCGCGACGCTGTTCGTCGACCTTTGAATACACGAGTCGTCGATAAGGATCTGACATGCGCCTTTACCGTTTGAGACCGACCTTGTTCTGTGTTCCTGCTCTGCTGATGGGCCCGGTGATTGCCGATGCCGCCGAGGACATGCTGGAGGAAGTGGTCGTGACCACTTCCCGCGGCGAGCGCAACCTGCTGGAGGTTCCGGCGTCGGTGACGACGCAGAACGTGGAGGAGCTGCGTGATCTCGGGTTCACCTACGGCAGTGAGGAGTTCCGCGGCATTCCCGGTGTATTCGTACGGCGCGGCGAGGGCGACGGGGACGAGTTCCTGTTCGTGTCGATCCGTGGCTCGAGCGGCACCGAAGGCTATGTCGCGCTGATCGATGGTGTGCCGTTCCTGGGCGCGGACGAAGAACCGCTGCTGAATCAGGTGCCGTACGACGCCCTGGAGCGCGTCGAGGTCGTGAAGGGGCCGATGTCGGCGCTGTATGGCCGCGGCGGACTGTACGGCGCGGTGAATTACATCACGCGCTTGCCCCGCTCGAATGACACGTCGCTCGCCGTGACGGCCGGGGAGGATGACTACTACCGCGGCGAGGCCACCTTCAATCGAGTGTTCAGCCACGGCAAGGCGCTTCTGTCGGCCGCCTATGAGGACTATGGCGGATGGCGCGAGCAGGGCGGCAAGCGCGTCCTGAATCTGTTCGGCCGGACGGAGTTCGATCTGACCGACCGCACCACGCTGGATCTGTCGGCCAATTACTTCGACCGCAATTCGGAAGTGCCGAATGCTGTACCGGCAACGCCGGACGGCCAGATCCTGCCGGTGTTCGGCGGGGCGAAGCACTTTCTGGGATACGGCGATCCGCGCAATCGGACCGAAGGCATCATCGGCTCGGCGCGCCTGACGCATTCGCCGTCGGATGCTCTGAGCTTCTCGGTCGTCGCCCAGGCCCGCCGCTACGACCAGACGTCGGAATTGAATTTCTATGACCCGCTCGGCCTCGATCTCGACCAGCATCTGGTCGGGTTCAACGGCTACCGCTCGGACAGCGGGCAGGACGTGTACTTCACCGAGGGCACGGTCTCGTACCGGCAAGGTGCCCACACGCTGGTGGCCGGCATATCCGGCGAGCGTTCCCGATCGCGCGGTATCGACTACTGGTCGGGCGTCAACGGCTTCACGGACGAATGTGGCTACAACTTCTACCTGATCCAGTTCGACTACACGACCGGCGAGAACGTCAGCGCGGACCATCCCTGCTTCGCGGTCAACGATCCACTGACGCGCGACCGGTTCACCAACACCTTCTGGGGCGCATTCCTGCAGGACGAGATCCAGCTGGCCGACAGCTGGCGTCTGACGCTGGGCGGACGTTACGACGCATTCGAACGCAAGGCGCGTGTCGCATCGCCGCCGGACCAGCCGTATTCGCAGCTGTCGGGCAAGGCGAGCGCGTTTTCGCCGAAGGCCGCGATCTCCTGGCTGTATGGCGGCGGGCAGGTCTACTTCGCCTACGGTCGCGGCTTCAACTCGAACTTCGGGACTACTTTCGAGTGGGATGCGGCACAGTACGCGCGTCCGCAGAACAAGCCTTCGAAGCTGGACTCCTACGAACTCGGCTGGAAGGGCCGGGCGCTGCAGGATCGCCTGCAGTTCGAGGCTGCGCTCTTCTACACCGAGCAGAGCAATCGCCGGCAGTTCATGCCCAATCCGGACGCGGAGTTCGACCCGGGCGCGCCTGCGATGCGCATCGCGTTCGGCTCGTTGTATCGCAGCCGCGGCCTGGAGGCAGCCATGCACTGGCGGCCTTGGGCCGGCGGCAATCTCACGTTGCAGTATTCGTTTCTCGATCCCGAATGGAAGGACTATGTCATCCG
The DNA here is from genome assembly GCA_039807315.1 of Steroidobacter sp. Taxonomy (GTDB): domain Bacteria; phylum Pseudomonadota; class Gammaproteobacteria; order Steroidobacterales; family Steroidobacteraceae; genus Steroidobacter. The sequence continues at coordinate 1,987 of JBDHQY010000365.1, forward strand.
GTCCTCCTTCGGGCCGCCGGTGGATCTCTCCGGCACCACGCCGACCGGCGTGGCACGCAACATCTACTATGTCGCGGCCGAACAGCAGTTCGCGCCCTGGCTCAAGGGACAGGCGGCGCTGGAGATCTACGACGACTATCAGATCACGCAGATCAATAGTCTCCAGGGAGGCGGCTACACGTTGCTGAGTCTCGGCGCGAGCATTGCGCCCGAGCGCTGGGGCAAGGTATCGCTGAACCTCTCGCTCGCCAATGCGCTCGACGAGCGCTACTACTTCCGGTTCGGCGGCCGCGCGGCTGCGACCACGGCGATTCCAGGTGTGCCTCGACAGCTGCGTGCGACGCTGCGGGCGAGCTTCTGATGCGCGTGGCTTGCCGCCAATTCCTTCTCCATTGCCTGGTTGGCGCGGCGCTGACCGGCTGCGGTGGAGGCGAGGCCGAAACACCGCTCGCGACGTCCGGTGTGGATATTCCGTTGCAGCACGCACGCACGTTCAGCGTCACGCAGCATGACGGGTATCGGGTCGTGCAACTGCGCGCTTCGATCACGACATGGGGTGGAGCAGCGGACGGCTTGGAGCAGAAGGCCACCGTGGTGCTGGTGGCGCGCGACCATGAACCGCCGCCGCTTACGGGCGAACTGGCGGGCGCTACGCTGGTGCGCACGCCGGTGCAACGCATCGCCGTCAACTATGCGCCGCTCGAGGCCATGGCCAAGGCGCTCGGCGTGAGCGACCGGCTGGTCGCGGTTGGCGGACGGCAGTCTTACGACGATGCGATACGTGAGCGCGTACTGCGCAAAGAGATCGCGCAAGTCGGGTACGGCTGGCACATGCCGCCGGAGCTGGATGCGCTGTTGGGCGCGCGCCCCGACATTTTCTTGATGGCGATGGCAGAGCTGAGCCATGCCGAACAATTGCGTCGCGCCAACGATCTCGGCATTCCGACCGTGCCGGTATTCCTCGATGCCGAGCTGCACTACCTGGGCAAGGTGGACTATTTGCGTCTGTTCGGGATGCTGGTCGACAAGGAAGCCGAGGCTGACGCCTACGTCGCCGATATGCAGCAACGTGTGGCTGCATTGAGGGAATTGGCCGCCAAGCAGCCGCCCCGACGCGTGCTGTCGGCCTGGTATGCCGGCGGCGACGTGTGGATGGTCACGCTGCGCAATGCGGATGCGGCGCTGATCCGTGACGCCAATGCCGAAGTCGTCATGCAGAAGCCGGACGATCCGCGACTGGATACGCTCGCGCGCATCGGCACCGAGGTGCTGATGCGGGAAGCGACCGGCGCGGATTGCTGGATCAGCCGCGACACACTGTCGGAGCCATATCGCGACGTCGCGGTACTGCGCCACTTCAAGGCGTATCGCGAGGGCTGCATGTTCGCCTCGGACGGACGCAGCAAGCGTGACGTCGATTCGTACGACATCTATGAAACGGCGCCGATAAGGCCGGACCTGCTGCTGGGAGACTACATTCGCATGCTGCATCCAGCCTTGCGCACGGAGCCGTTTGTGTACGTGCTGCCCGACTC